>JAZSJF010000149.1:0-3196 GCA_045534195.1 Clostridia bacterium
AGATACCGGTGATGACTGCCTTCATTTCTTTGATGCGGCAGCACCTATTGTATCCTATGAAAGCATTGATATGTCCAAGGCTTACAGAGCCGCAAGATACGGCAAGGGTGATGCTGATTATATCAACTGTCCTATGGAAAAAGACCAGTATGACAGATTCTATCAGGAACTTATCAACGCCGAAGAAGCAGAAGTCCACGGTTTCGAAAAAAAGATGGTTTTCGAAGGATGTATGCCGGTGGAAGTAATGGCGAAACGCGGTGAACAGACTCTCCTTTTCGGACCTTTAAAACCGGTTGGTCTCCCCTATCCAGGCACTGACAAAATTCCTTATGCAGTTGTTCAGTTAAGACAGGACAACAGTGAAGGAACACTGTTTAATATAGTGGGATTTCAGACACATCTGAAATTTGGCGAACAAAAAAGAGTATTTTCTCTTATTCCCGGTCTTGAAAATGCGGAATTTATAAGATATGGGGTAATGCACAGAAATTCATATATCAAATCCCCGGTTGTGCTTAATAAATTCTATCAGACAAAAAAATATCCCAGACTTTTCTTTGCAGGTCAGATAACCGGTGTAGAAGGATATATAGAATCAGCCTCCAGCGGTCTTGTTGCAGGCATCAATATATCTAACCTGATTCTCAAAAAAAATATGATAGACTTCACAAGAACAACTGCTATCGGTTCACTTTCAAACTATGTATCCGATTCTTCAATTACAAATTTCCAGCCAATGAATGTAAATTTCGGCATTATGGAAAGTCTTAACGAAAGAATCAGAAACAAAAAAGAAAAGAATGCAAAAATTGCCCAAAGGGCGTTGGACTATCTTAAAACTATTGAGGTATAAAAATGAAAGAAGTTAACATTTATACAGACGGTGCCTGCAGCGGAAATCCCGGTCCGGGAGGATTCGGTTCAATCCTTACATACAACGGTGTAAGAAAAGAAATTTCCGAAGGTTATAAACTCACAACCAACAACAGAATGGAAATCCTTGCTGTTATAAAGGCTCTTTCACTGCTCAAAGAACAGTGCAAAGTAAATCTTTATTCCGATTCAAAATATGTAATTGATATGGTGAATCAGGGATGGATAGAAAAATGGAAAGCCAACAACTGGATGAGAACAAAAAAAGATAAGGCAAAAAATGTGGATTTGCTTGAACAATTCTACTCCCTTATCCACTATCATACCGTAAATTTCATATGGGTTAAAGGACATGCAGGACATCCAGAAAACGAGCGTTGTGACCAACTTGCGGTAACTGCATACAATAACACAAATCTGCTTGATGATACCGGATTTGAAGGAATTTAATCAAAATATCGGTATTTTACAAAACACCTTTGCAAACAATAACCGCAAAGGTGTTTTTTGTTTGTTATTAAAATGCAAAATTATTTTCTTTATGCGAAAAAATGCAAAAATATCTATATTTTACTATTGAAATATCATTTATTATATGCTAAAATATAATTTGGTAAATTTTGAAGTCAGTTAGACAAGACTAATCGCAAGAAAGGAGTATTTCAATAATGGAAAATACAATTTATCTTGACAATGCGGCTACTACCCCATTAAGAAAAGAAGTTCTCGACGAAATGATGCCATACCTCACAGATTATTACGGTAATGCATCATCTATATATAAAATCGGTCTTAAATCAAGAATGGCTATCGACTCTGCAAGAGAAAGAGTAGCAAACATTCTCGGTTGTTTGCCAAAGGAAGTATATTTTACATCCTGCGGTTCCGAATCTGACAACTGGGCAATAAAAGGTTATGCTATGGCAAGTCTTAAAAAAGGCAACCATATCATCACTTCAAAGATTGAACATCATGCAGTTCTTCACACCTGTCAATACCTTGAAAAAAACGGTTTTGAAGTTACATATCTTCCCGTTGATGAAAACGGACAGATATCACTTGATGAACTGAAAAATGCAATCCGCCCTACTACAACCCTTATCACAATTATGTATGCAAACAACGAAATCGGCACCATTCAGCCAATTAAAGAAATTGCAGAGATTGCACACGAACACGACATCGTGTTCCATACCGACGCTGTTCAGGCTGTAGGCTCAATAAAAGTCGATGTGAAAGAACTTGGAGTAGATATGCTTTCTCTCTCTGCTCACAAATTCAACGGACCGAAAGGTATCGGCGCATTGTATATAAAGAGGGGTGTTTATCCTCACAACTTTATGCACGGCGGCGCTCAGGAATCAGGCAAAAGAGCGGGAACAGAAAACACCGCAAATATTATCGGTCTTGCAAAAGCACTGGAACTTGCAACAGAAAACCTTGACGAAAAAGTTAAAAAAATCTCATCATTGAGAGATTATATAATAGACAGAATCCAGTCAGAAATCCCCTATTGCCGTCTTAACGGTCACAGAGATATAAGACTTCCGGGAAATGTGAATTTTTCATTTGAGTTTATCGAAGGTGAATCACTTCTCCTTATGCTCAGTATGAACAACATCGCCGCTTCATCAGGCTCTGCCTGCACATCAGGTTCACTTGATCCATCTCATGTTCTTCTGTCAATAGGACTTCCTCACGAACTTGCACACGGTTCACTGAGAGTATCACTTGGATATCAGAACACAAAAGAGGATGCGGACAAACTTCTTGAAGTTCTTCCGGGAATCGTTCAAAGACTCAGAGATATGTCACCTTTATACGAAGAAGCAGAAAGGAAATAGATACTATGTTATATTCAGAAAAAGTTATGGATCATTTCTCCAACCCAAGAAATGTTGGCGAAGTAGAAAATGCAAATGCCGTAGGACAGGTTGGTAACGCCAAGTGCGGCGATATAATGAAAATTTCTATGAGAATAGAAAATGATGTAATCGAAGAAGTCAAATTCAAAACCTTCGGTTGCGGTGCAGCGGTTGCTACAAGTTCAATGGCTACAGAACTTGTAAAAGGCAAGACAATTGACGAGGCGCTTAGCCTTACAAATAAAGCCGTTATGGAAGCACTTGACGGTCTTCCACCGGTAAAAGTTCATTGTTCCGTACTTGCAGAAGAGGCAATTGCTGCTTGTATCCAGGATTATTATGACAGACAGGGAATCAAAAAGAATGTTTCCAAAAGTTGTTCAGGTTGTTGTGAAACATGCCATAATCACGAAGAACATTAATTTATACAGAGTTTAACAAAAAGGTATGCCTTG
>JAZSJF010000062.1:0-5007 GCA_045534195.1 Clostridia bacterium
TGGCCTCCGACTTGGAGTTTTTTATATCACATCTGATTATATACTCAACTGCTTAATTAGCGTTTCTTTTATCATATTAAGTGATTCGGGACTGTTTTCCAGTTCACCCTTATTCATCATCATAATTGCTCCGTAGGTAATGGCTCTTACAGAAAATATAAGATTGTTTTGTTTCTCTTTTGTAATTGAATTTTCTTTGCAATAGTCGCTGATAATTTTTTTTGTGACCTGACTGAGTTCTGCTATTTCGTCGGCTCTTTTGCCGAAGGTTTCGTCTGTGTTTATCATCAGTACCGAACGGAATTTCGGGTTTGCAAGCCAGAATCTTATATATGAAATGCAAATTTCGGTTATCTGTTTTTTTGTATCATTTTCGATAATAGAAAGAATCTGTGTTGTAAAAAGATTCCATTGGGTAAAGATATATTTTGCAATTTCAAATATAAATTCATCCTTGTTTTTGAAATGTTTGTAGGGGGCGGCACAGGATACCGCACAGGATGAAGCCACTCTCCTTAATGAAAAGCCGTTTATACCGTGAGTTTCAAGTTCTGTTATGCCCTGAATGATAAGTCTTTCTTTTACAGTATCTTTGATTATCTCCATAGTAATCTCCTTTTGGTACAGTTTGTATAAAAAATGGTGTAACACTTGACAATTATTTAAAAAAGAGTATAATATATATAAAGTTTAAGTTAACAGTGTTAACCTTACAGGAGGATTATAACATGAACAAACTGGAAATTGCAAGAGAAATTATAAATAAAGTTGATAAAGAGATGGCAGAACTTTTTGAAGAACGTATGAAAGCGGCAAAAATGGTAGCCGAATATAAAGCGGAAAGAGGTCTTCCCGTATATGATGAAAAAAGGGAAGAGCAGGTCATCGAAAGGAATTCATCTTATATTACAGATGATGAAATCAGATCATATTATAATAATTTCATCCGCTATACAATGAAACAATCCAGAAAGTATCAGCACTTCCTTATGTCAGGGACAACAGTAGCATATGCCGGTATAGAAGGTGCATTCGCGCATATTGCCGCAAAGAAGATTGTACCTGACGGAAGTTACATATCTTATCCTGATTTTAATTCTGCTTACGAATCAGTTGTAAAAGGCGATTGTGACCTTTGTGTTCTTCCTATTGAAAACAGTTATGCAGGTGAAGTGGGGCAGGTAATTGATATTGCATTTTCCGGCCCTCTTCATATCAACGGAATATATGAACAGTCCATTATACAGAATCTTCTGGGAATAAAAGGTACAAATGTTTCTGAGGTAGAGCGTGTTATAAGTCATCCTCAGGCATTGATGCAGTGTGCGGAATATATCAAAAAACACGGTCTTGAGGCAGAAGAAGCAACAAATACTGCAATTGCCGCAAAGATGGTGAAGGAACTTAACAACCCGAAAGTTGCCGCAATAGCCAGTGATGAAACTGCAGAAAATTACGGTCTTGAAATTCTTGAAAAGAATGTAAACACAACAAACAACAATACAACAAGATTTGCATTGTTTTCCAGGGTTATGCTTACAGAAAATACAAACAGCAACATTATTCTTTTTACCGTCAAAAATGAGTCGGGAAGCCTTTCAAGAACGGTAAACATTATTTCGAAATACGGCTACAATATGACCGCCCTCCGTTCAAGACCTATAAAGGGACTTATGTGGGAATATTACTTCTTTGCCGAAATAGAAGGAGATTTAACCACACCGGGCGGAAAAATGATGCTTGAAGAACTGGGTACTCTTTGCGAAAAAATCAAAGTGCTTGGTGCATACAATCAGGCAAAGGAGAACAGATAAAATGAAATTAACGATGAACCTCAATGAAAATTCATATCCGATTATTATAGAGAAAAACGGTCTTTTGAATGCAGATAAATATTTTAATCTTCAAAGGAAGGTTCTTATCATCACAGATGAAAATGTGCCCGTAACATATGCATATACCATTAAGGAGAAGTGCAAAGAGGGATATGTTGTCACACTTCCTTCCGGAGAAGGAACAAAGAGTTTTACTCATCTTCAGATGCTTCTTAAGATAATGACCGAAAAGGCTTTTACAAGGAAAGATGCCGTAGTCAGTGTTGGCGGCGGTGTTATTGGTGATCTTGGCGGATTTTGTGCATCAATGTATATGCGCGGTGTTGATTTTTATAATGTACCTACCACCACACTTTCTCAGATAGATTCCTCCATTGGAGGAAAATGTGCCATAAACTTTGAAGGAATAAAAAATATTATCGGCGCATTTTATCAGCCGAAGGCAGTTATTGTGGATGTGGAACTTATTAAATCTCTTGACCAAAGACAGATTTCATCGGGGCTTGTTGAGGCTGTGAAGATGGCGGCAACCTTTGATGAACAACTGTTCAGTGTTTTTGAAAATGAAGATATATACGAAAATATGGAAAAAATAATCCTCCGCTCTCTTGTACTGAAAAAACATGTGGTGGAACAGGATGAAAAAGAATCAGGGTTAAGAAAGGTTCTCAATTTCGGACATACAATTGGCCACGGAATAGAAGCGTATTCCAATGGTAAATATACCCACGGAGAGTGTGTGGGTACGGGGATGCTTTATATGTGCGATGATGAAGTCAGAACAAGGATACAAAATGTGCTTGAGAGACTTTGCATACCTGTTATCAGTGATTTTGACAAAGACAAAGTAAGAAGCCTTGTATCACTTGACAAAAAAGCCACAACCGGCGGAATCAGCGGAGTGTGGGTAAACAAAATCGGTGAGTTTGAGTTTAAACTCATTAAGACTGATGATATCAAAAAAATATTAGAGGAAGGTTGATTATGAAAAATACATTCGGACAGAGCCTGTCGGTCACACTATTCGGCGAAAGTCACGGTGAAGCAATCGGCGCTGTAATAGACGGACTTACACCGGGAATAAAGGTGGATGAAAACAGAATAAGACATTTTTTGTCATTGAGAAGACCTTCCGGAGCGATTTCCACAAAGAGAGTTGAGCAGGATAATTTCAGAATAGTATCCGGTGTTTTTGATGGATATACCACCGGTACTCCTCTGACAATAATAATAGAAAACACCTCCACCAGATCAGGTGACTACGAAAAGACCAGATATCTTATGCGTCCGTCACATGCGGATTATACTGCAGAGTGTAAGTATCACGGATTTCAGGATTATCGGGGCGGCGGACACTTCAGTGGAAGAATTACTGCTCCCCTTGTTGCCGCAGGGGCGATTATACTGGATGCACTCAAAGAAAAGGGTATCCACATCGGTACACAGATTATGGAACTTGGCGGTGTATCCGACAGAAATCTTATTGACAGTGTTTCCGATACAGAATATCTCAACAATACAGAATTTCCTGTTCTTGACCAAGCAAAGAAAGATGATATGATTAAGGTCATATCTGATGTGGCAAAGAACGGGGACAGTATCGGCGGAATTCTTCATACAGTGGTACTTAATATGCCCAAAGGTGTGGGTGAACCCTGGTTTGACAGTGTGGAAAGTGTGTTGTCACATATGCTTTTTTCAATTCCTGCGGTTAAAGGGGTAGAATTTGGCGAAGGATTTAATTTCAAAAATCTTACCGGCAAATCTGCAAATGATCCTTTCAGGGTTTCGGATGGTGATATAGTTACATCAAAGAATTCAAACGGCGGAATAAACGGCGGTATTACCAACGGTATGCCCATTGATTTCAAAACGGTTATCAAACCTACACCATCTATATATTCAGAGCAGGACACAGTAAATATAAAGACAAATTCTGATGAAAAGATATTGATAGAAGGCCGCCATGATCCTGCAATCATTCACAGAGCCGCAATTGTACAGACATCATGTACTGCCATTGCAGTATGTGATATGCTTCTTTCGAGATTTGGTACAGACTGGCTCAGAAATAATTAAGAGGTGACATTTATGAAATACGGATGCATCGGAGAGCATTTGTCACATAGTTTTTCAAAAGAAATTCACAATTTGTTATGTGATTACGAATATGAGATAAAAGAAATACCAAGGGACGAACTTGACGAATTTATGGAGAAAAAAGATTTCTTTGCCATAAATGTGACCATTCCTTACAAAGAACTGGTAATTCCTCATCTTTATTATATCAGCGATGAAGCAAGAGCAATCGGTGCTGTGAATACTGTTGTAAACAGAGATGGCAGACTTTACGGATACAATACGGATTTTCTCGGAATGAAGTCACTTATTCTGAAAAACAATATGGATTTTTGTGGCAGAAAGGTTGTAATCCTGGGTACCGGCGGCACATCAAAGACGGCAAGAGCAGTATCAGAAAGCCTTGGGGCAAAAGAAATAATAACTGTTTCCAGACAAAAAAGCCATATTGCAATTGATTATGATGAGATGTATCTTAATCATACTGATGCAGATTATATAATCAATACCACTCCTGTAGGAATGTATCCGGATATATATAAATCACCGGTTGATTTAAAGAAATTTAAATTCCTTTCGGGTGTGATTGATGCAATATATAATCCATTATCCTCAATACTTGTATCTGATGCAAAGGAAATGGGGATAAAAGCATCAGGCGGACTTTATATGCTTGTAAAACAGGCGGCATATGCAGCAGAGATATTTATTGATACTCATATTTCTGAAGAAAAAAGCGAACAGGTTTATAAAAAGATACTATCAGACAAAGAGAATATTGTTCTTATTGGTATGCCTTCATCGGGAAAGACAACTATCGGATACCGACTTTCAAACCTTCTCGGTAAAGAAATGATTGATACAGATGAGATGATAGTCAAAAGAGAAGGTAAGGAAATATCAAAGATATTTGAGGAATACGGCGAAGAATATTTCAGAAAGGTTGAGTGTGATGTCATAAGAGAGGTTTCTGCCAAATCAGAACTTATCATATCCACCGGCGGGGGTTGTATACTCAACAGTGAAAATATAAAAAACCTCAGACTAAACGGCAGACTTTACTTTGTGGACAGAAGTCTTGAAAATCTTACTG
>JAZSJF010000101.1:0-4282 GCA_045534195.1 Clostridia bacterium
CTGCGCTTACTGATGCACCCATACATATGGTTGTATCAACACTTGCCAAAGGTGCTACTGCACCGAGGGTATAACATCCGATATCACCTGAAACGGTAAGACCGAGTTTTTTGAGCACATAGAAAGTACCTCTGTGAGGACATCCGGGGCAAAGTACAGGAGGACGCATAGGAATTGCTTCTTCTATTTCGTCAAAATCTGCACTGCTCTCGCCAAGGATTTTTTCTTTTATCATCTGTGGTGTGTATTCTCCAAGAAGTGTAAATACTTCCTTGCCGATAACTTCTATACCAAGTGATTTGACATATTCTTCAATAACAGGATCAAGTTCTTCAACTACATATATCTTTTTGCATTTTGAAGCAAATTCTCTTATTGTGTCATCACACATCGGATATACCATACCCAGTTTAAGATAATTTACTTTGTCGCCGAGTGCTTCCTTTGCATACATATATGAAATACCTGCTGTAATAACACCAATTTCTGAAGAATTATCTTCAATTCTGTTTATATCGGTAGTTTTTACATATTCGCTGATTGCCTTAAGTCTTTCTTCAACAACCACATGCCGCTTGATTGCATTTGCAGGCATCATAACATTCTTTGGAACATCTTTTTCGTAAGGCTTCAGTTCCACTTCCTGTCTGTCGCAAATTTCAACCATACTCTGTGAGTGAGAAACTCTTGTGGAAAGACGGATAAATGCAGGAGAATCAAACTTTTCTGAAAGTTCGAAAGCAAGTTTTGTATATTCTTTACATTCAGATGAGTCTGCAGGTTCAAGCATAAAGATTTTTGATGCTTTTGCATAATGGCGGGAATCCTGCTCATTCTGTGATGAATGCATACCCGGATCGTCTGCAACGCAAAATACCAGACCGCCGTTAACACCCATATAACTTACTGTAAACACCGGGTCCGCCATAACATTAAGACCAACATGCTTCATACAACTCATTGCTCTTGCACCGCCAACCGATGCGCCGATAGCAACTTCAGCAGCAACCTTTTCGTTGGGAGCCCATTCGCAATAAACTTTGTCTGCATCATATTTTGCAATATTTTCTGTAATTTCTGTACTTGGAGTACCGGGGTATGATGCAACAACTTTTACACCGGCTTCATAAGCGCCCTGTGCAACTGCTGCATTACCCAGCATAAGTTTCTTCATAAATATTTCCTCCTACTCTATTTCATTCTGTTTAGCAACAAGATTTCCGCCACCGTAAATCTGACGGAGTTTTGGTTTTTCGATTTTTCCGGTAGGGTTTCTCGGAATATCTGCAAATATATAAGTTCTCGGTCTTTTGTATCTCGGAAGGTCATAACAGAAATCTGTAATCTCTTCTTCTGTGAGAGTTTTTCCTTCCTTCACTTCTATGATTGCCGCAGATACTTCACCAAGTCGTACATCTGCAATACCGATAACTGCAACATCCTTTACGGAATCGTGCTTTCTGATAAAATCTTCTATCTGTACAGGATATATGTTTTCACCGCCGGATATGATGACATCTTTCTTTCTGTCTACCAGATAGATAAATCCGTCTTCATCCTCCATTGCCATATCCCCTGTATAAAGCCAACCGTCTGAAAGAACTTCGTCTGTGGCTTTTTCATCTTTGTAGTAGCAAAGCATAACACCGGGGCCCTTTACGGCAAGTTCACCCACTTCGCCTTTTTCTACTATTTGTCTGTCCGGAGTCACAATCTTTGTTTCCCATCCGAATCCGGCTTTACCGATAGCACCGACTTTGTGCGGATTTTCCACACCGAGATGTACACAACCCGGTCCGATAGACTCTGACAACCCGTAGTTTGTATCATATTGATGATTCGGGAATCTTTCAAACCATCTCTTGATAAGACTCTTAGGAACAGGCTGAGCACCTATATGCATCAGTCTCCACTGAGAAAGTTCATAATCTTCCATCTTAAGATCGCCTCTGTCAAAGGTATCAAGAATATCCTGAGCCCACGGAACAAGAAGCCACACTATTGTACACTTTTCTTCAGAAACTGCTTTAAGAATCCACTCAGGTTTCACACCTTTAAGGATAACTGCTTTTCCTCCCACAAGGAAACTTCCGAACCAGTGCATTTTTGCTCCTGTATGATACAAAGGAGGTATGCAAAGGAACACATCATCCTTGGTCTGTGAGTGATGAGCCTGTTCTGTCATAGCCGCATGCATCAACGCTCTGTGAGAATGAATAATAGCCTTAGGGAATCCTGTTGTTCCCGATGAAAAATAAATTGCAGCCTCATCATCATCCGTAAGTTTGATATCAGGTGCTTTGGTTGAGCAGTATGTAACAAGTTTGTCGTAACTTTCTGCAAATGAAGGGCAGTCTTCTCCTACATAAAACCATGATTCAATCTTTGGGATTCTGTCACATATTTCTTCTATTCTGCCTGTAAATTCAGGTCCGAATATGATAGATGTAGCATCTGCAAGATTTACACAGTATTTGATTTCATCTGCAGTGTAACGATAGTTAAGAGGAACTGCAAGAGCGCCTGTTTTGAGTATACCGAAGTATATGGGAAGCCATTCAAGACAGTTCATAAGAAGAATGGCAACCTTGTCGCCTTTCTTTATACCTCTTGTAAGAAGAAGGTTTGCAAATCTGTTTGCTTTTTTGTTGAATTCGCTCCAGTTGATTTCTCTTCTGTAGCCTTCTTTGTGAGTAGGCTCAATAAGTGAGTACTCTCTCCATGTCATTCTTCCCGTAGTTTCCTTTTCGGGATTAATCTCCACAAGACTGATATCCGCCGGATAAAAGTCTGCATTTTTTTGCAAAATTTCAGTAATTGGCATATATTTATCTATCCTTTCAAAAGCACTCAAAGGTGCGGACTTCATCCGCACCCTGATGCATATATTCTTAATTTATTCACCCAGTGATTCCTTTGCAGAAACCTTAACTTCCTTATCGTAACAAGCAAACATTTCTTTTGTTGCATCTGAAGAAAGTTTCGGCGAAACAAAACTTACCACAGGTACGATTACAAGTCCGCCAAGCATTGCTATAACACCGCAATTGATTGGTGACTGCAGTATAGCAGGGAATGCCGGTCTTATAAGCATATTGAGTATCATAATACCTGCACCGAATATGAAACTTGCCCATACTGATGCCTTAGTAGCCTTTTTCCAGTAAAGACCAAAGAGGAACGGTGCAAGAAATGCTCCTGCAAGAGCACCCCAGGAGATACCCATCATATCTGCAATAGCACTTAATTTATCTTTGTTGATGGCAATTATTGCAGAAATAGCAATAAATATCACAATAAATATTCTCATTACCAATACCTGCTTTTTGTCAGACATATCTTTGATTACATGACCTTTGATAAAATCAAGAGTCAAAGTAGAACTTGATGCAAGTACAAGTGATGAAAGTGTACTCATAGAAGCAGAAAGCACAAGGATGATAACCACTGCTATAAGTAAATCAGGAAGGTTTTCAAGCATAGTAGGTATGATTGAGTCATATCCGCCAACGATTGAGCCATCGGCACCGAATGAAAGTTTATCTGTAAAAAGTCTTCCGAAACCGCCGAGGAAATAGCAACCTCCTGCAACAATTGCTGCAAATACAGTAGAAATAACTGTACCTTTGTTTATATCCTTTTCACTTTTGATTGCGTAGAACTTCTGCACCATCTGAGGAAGTCCCCATGTACCCAGTGATGTAAGAATAACAACAAAGAAAAGATTGAGAGGTTCAGGTCCGAAGAATGAATTGAACATTCCCGGAACACCGCTTGTATGTTCAATAGCGGCAAGTCCGTTAAGCGACTCTATAAATCCGCCATTCATTGAAAGTACCGCTGCAATAACTGCAACAATACCGATTATCATAATAACACCCTGTATAAAGTCATTTATAGCAGTTGCCATATAACCACCTGCTATAACATATATACCGGTAAGTATTGCCATTGCAATAACACATACTGAGTAATCAACTCCCGGAAATGCCATAGAAAACAGTCTTGACAAACCGTTGTAAAGTGATGCAGTGTAAGGAATAAGGAATACAAACACCAGAACCGCCGCGGCGATTTTGAGCGCTGTGCTCATATATCTTTTGCCAAAAAATTCAGGCATTGTAGCAGTCTGAAGATGTTGCGACATAAGTCTTGTTCTTCTTCCGAGAACTACCCAGGCAAGGAAAGAACCGAGAACTGCATTTCCCACACCAATCCATGTGGATGCAATACCGAATCTCCATCCGAACTGTCCTGCATAACCTACAAAAATAACAGCAGA
>JAZSJF010000290.1:0-2401 GCA_045534195.1 Clostridia bacterium
TCCACATATTCCATAACAATATAGTGAATATCCCCTTCACTGCCCACATCATATACAGAAACAATGTTGGGATTTACAAGGCTCGCCGCCGCCTGTGCCTCTGCATTAAAACGCTTGAGAAAATCTTCACTTTCGTCAAGATCATTTCTCAGTACTTTTATAGCCACAATTCTGTTGAGAAGTTTGCATTTGGCTTTGTACACATAAGCCATACCGCCTCTTCCGATTTCTTCCAGAATTTCATATCTGTCCGCCAAAACTTTTCCTATCATATCTGAATCTCCTTATTATTCTCTGTAATTCTAAAGCCTGATGATAACAACCGTGATGTTGTCCTTTCCGCCCGCATTGTTTGCCATACCCACAAGTTTTTTGCAGGCATCATCAGGGGAAGGAGTGTTTTTTGCAATGTAATAAATATCATCCTCGGAAACCATATTTGTCATTCCGTCGCTGCAAAGGATAATATGGTCACCTTTATTTGCACTTATTTCAAAGAAATCAGTTTCTACATATCTGTCGCTTCCCACCGCTCTGGTGATTATATTTTTGTTTGGATGATTTGCGGCTTCATCCTGCGAAATCTGACCTTTGTCCACAAGTTCCTGCACCATTGAATGGTCTTTTGTAATCTGTTTAAGTCCATTTTCTGACAAGTGATACAGTCTGCTGTCACCTACATTTGCACACAGTACTCTGTCCACAGATGCAACACACATTACAAGGGTGCTTCCCATTCCCGAAAGGGATTCATCACTTTTTGCCCTGTTGTATATTTCTTCATTTGAATGAGCAATAGTTTCTCTCAGAATTTCCACAAGTTCCTCTGAGGACTTTGAAAAGAAGTCTTTTTCGTAAGATGCGTATTCTATACACTCCGTCACCATACTGCTGGCGGTCTTTCCGCCTTTGTGACCTCCCATACCATCCGCAACAACTGCTACAACATTTTCGTTAATTATATCTGATACAAAGTAACTGTCTTCATTTACCTTACGCACTTTGCCTACATCAGATGCCGCTGCTATTATCATTCAAATCACCTCTTTTACTTTCATCAATTTTGTTTCTTCTCAACTGCCCGCAGGAAGCGTTTATATCACTTCCAAGTTCTCTTCTGACAGTAGCATTTATTCCGTTTTTTAAAAGTATATTCTTGAACCGTTCTATTCTTTCCTTTGACGGCTTTTTGAAATCTCTCTCCTTCACAGAATTCACCGGTATAAGATTTACATGGCACAACATACCTTTTATAAGTTGTGACAACTCCTTTGCAAGGGAATCAAGGTCACTCACACCTTCTATCAATGCATATTCAAAACTTATCCTTCTGCCTGTTTTTCTGATATATTCACGGCAGACGGCTATCAGTTGTTCCACCGGATATTTTTTGTTTATCGGCATAATGGCACTTCTCGCTTCATTATTGGGAGAGTGAAGTGATATGGAAAGTGTGATTGGTATATCCACATCCATAAGTCTTTTAATATTAGGCACTACACCGCATGTGGAAACACTTATATGTCTGTATCCGATATTAAGCCCTGAAGGATGGTTTACATTCTCAAGAAACTTAACTACATTGTCAAAGTTATCCATAGGCTCACCAATGCCCATCATAACAATATTTGATATTCTTTCTCCGATATCTTTCTGTGCAAATATCACCTGGTCAAGAATCTCGCCGGGTGTAAGGCTTCTGACAAGCCCTCCTATAGTGGATGCACAGAATTTGCATCCCATACGGCATCCAACCTGACAGGAAATACATATGGTTATTCCGTGATTATAGTACATAACCACACTTTCCACCATATTGCCGTCCATAAGACGGAAGAGATATTTTTTTGTTTCATCCATCTTTGACTGAAACTTTTCTTCAATTTCAAGTACACTTATGTAACTTTTTTCAGACAGTTTTTCTCTGAATGAATTGGATATGTTGGTCATCTCATCAAAAGATACAACTCCTTTGTGAAGCCATTCAAAAATCTGCTTTGCTCTGAATTTTTTCTCGCCAAGCTCCACAAGGGCTGCTTCAAGCTCCTTTAAATCAAGACTTAAAATATCAATTTTTTCCAATGGTTCACCTACTTAATTTATCATTTAACTTTTTTTAGCTTAGCCACAAAAAATCCGTCGCCGTTAAAATCATCGGGGAAAAAGGTCACGGGATTATCATATTTTCTGCCCCTTAACTCAGGCAGCTCCGCAAGCTCAATTTCAGGATGATTCTTCAGAAGCCGTTCAATAACCGCCTCATTTTCAGCTTTCCGCACAGTACAGGTGGAGTATACCATCTCTCCGCCAACCGCAAGATAGTTCAAAGCGTTCTGAGCAATATTGTACTGGATTTCGGGGAGCCGTTCAAATTCCGACAGGCTTTTATACTTTATTTCAG
>JAZSJF010000439.1:0-5146 GCA_045534195.1 Clostridia bacterium
CTTCATCTGCTGTTACAGTAATGCTGGTAGGGCTTGTTAACTCAGGGATAATGAAGCTTTCTCAATCTATTGGCGTTATTATGGGTTCTAATATCGGAACAACTGCAACAGCGTGGATTTTAAGCTTAACAGGTATAAGCGGTGATAATTTCTGGGTGAAGATTTTTAAGCCATCTTCATTTACTCCGATACTTGCGGCAATCGGTATTATAATGACAATGACCGCATCCACATCCAAAAAAAAGGATATCGGATCAATCCTTCTGGGATTTGCCGTACTTATGTTCGGTATGGAAGCAATGAGCGGTGCCATGGGCGGACTTAAGGACAGTGAGAGTTTCAAACAGATACTTGTAATGTTTGAAAATCCTATCCTGGGTATCCTTACCGGTACACTTCTTACGGCGATTATTCAGTCATCATCTGCATCTGTCGGTATACTTCAGGCATTGGCAATTACAGGTACAATTCCTTATTCTATGGCTATTCCGATTATTCTCGGTCAGAATATCGGTACTACCATCACACCTGTACTCTCTGCCATAAGCGGAAATGCAGATTCAAAAAAGGTTGCTGTAACTTGCGTATATATAAAAATGATAGGTGTTGTTGTGGTAGCAAGTATATTCTATATACTCAATGCTACAGTAGGATTCTCCTTTATGGAAGAAAGCGTTACAGCCTTTGATATTGCAGTAGTGCATACAGCCTTCAATGTTATATCTACTGTTATCCTTATTCCCTTTACACAATTGTTTGAAATTCTTGCAAACAAGACAATCAAGGATAAAGGTAATGAAAAAGAAGATGCTATATTCTCCAAACTTGATGACAGATTTATGAATATCCCCGGTATTGCGGTAGAACAGTCAAATATACTTGTATGTGATATGGCACGTATTACCGAGCAGTCCATAAAGGATGCAACTTCATTGATTGGCAATTATGATGAAAAGATTGCACAGAAGATTATGGAAGATGAATCCCTTGTGGATAAATATGAAGATAAAATCAGCACATATCTTGTGAAACTTTCTGCAAAGAATGTTACAGAACACGATTCCAAAATGGTTACGGAACTTCTCCATGTAATAGGGGATGTAGAAAGAATGAGTGACCACGCAGTAAATATTCTTGAAGTTGCCAAAGAAATGTATGATAAGGGAATCACATTCTCCGAACAGGCACAGAATGATCTGAAGGTTATGGTTGCCGCAGTTTGTGAGATTGTAGAACTTTCTACAAATGCACTGACAAACAATGACCTCGAAAGTGCGAAACTTGTTGAACCGCTTGAGCAGGTTATTGACAGACTGAAACTCAAAATCAAAGCAAGTCATATCCAGAGACTAAAAGATGGAGATTGTACTGTAGAATACGGATTTATCCTTTCTGATATTCTTACAAACTGTGAGAGAATTTCCGACCATTGTTCAAACATTGCGGTTTGTATGATAGAAATTGCTCACGGAAGTTTTGAAACACACGAATACTTAAGCCATGTTAAAGGCGACGGTGAAAATGACTTTGCCGAAAGGTACGCAGAGTATAAGAAGAAATACGCTTTACAATAAAATATGTACAAACAGGGAATGCATATGTTGCATTTCCTGTTTGTGTATTTGAAAAAATGGTGATAATTATGATAATATTCAGAAAAGCCACAGACAATGATACAGATGCGATTACAAATATCTATATGGATGTTCATACTATGGAAGAGGCGGGTGTAACCGCAACCGGATGGAAAAGAGGGGTATATCCTGCAAGAGATACTGTTATATCATCATTAAAAAGAGATGATATGTTTGTTCTGGAAGATGATGAGGGTGTTTGTGCCTGCGGGATTATAAACAAAATCCAGGTGGATGTGTATGAGGATGCTGAGTGGGAAAATGATGTGCCCGATGATGAGATAACTGTATTGCATACTCTTGCTGTATCTCCGAAAGTATGGGGGAGAGGATATGGGAAACTTTTTGTGAAATATTATGAAGAATATGCAACAAAAACAAACAGTCCCTATCTTCGTATGGATACAAATGAAACAAACTTAAGAGCAAGGGCAATGTACAAAAAACTGGGATACAAAGAAATCGGTACAGTACCCTGTGTTTTTAATGGTATTGACGGAATAAATCTTGTGTTATTGGAAAAGAAAGTCAAGTGATGAGAGATATATAAGGGTTGTCAGCAAATAAAGTTGACAACCCTTATACTTTTGGGATAAAATAAATGTGTATGTATTAAATTTTGAGGAGAAAATAAATTATGGAAAACCTTAAAGAAAAATTTGTAAAAATATATAAAGAAAATATCACAAGAGAAGGCGCAGACAAACTTCTTGAATACTTATTGAGCGACAAAAGTGATTTCTTTACCGCTCCTGCAAGTACACGTTTTCACGGTTCATATCCCGGCGGACTTGTGGAGCATAGTATAAATGTGTATGAATGTCTTAAGGATTATCTTTCAAGACCGAGAGTAAAGGAACTTTACAATATGGATTTTTCTGATGAAACAATTGCAATTGTATCTCTCCTTCACGATATCTGCAAGGTGAATATCTATAAGCCGGGCACAAGAAATGTAAAAGATGAAAACGGCGTGTGGAAGCAGGTGCCTACATATACATTTGAGGACAAAATGCCTTATGGCCACGGAGAAAAAAGTGTATATATCATTAACGGATATATGCGCCTTACAAGAGATGAAGCCTTTGCCATAAGATACCATATGGGATTTACGGGAGTAGAAGATGTGGGAACTGTCAGCAATGCCTTTGAGATGTTTCCTCTTGCTTTTGCCACTGCCACAGCAGATATGGAAGCCACATTCTATCTTGAATCGAAAGGAGAATAAATTTTATGGCAAAAACTGTTACACTTGGTTCAACGGGAATTACTGTTAATTTCAATGGCTTCGGCGCACTTCCTATACAGAGGGTAAGCATTGATGAAGCAGTAAAAATAGTAAGAAGAGCATATGATGGGGGCGTGAGATTTTTTGACACTGCAAGATATTATTCTGACAGTGAAGAAAAACTTGGTATTGCCTTTGAAGGTATAAGAGAAAGTGTGTATATCGCATCCAAGACAGGTGCCGGCAATGCAGAGGATTTTTGGAAAGAACTTAATACTACACTTACAAATCTGAAGACAGATTATCTTGATATATATCAGTTCCACAATCTTTCCTTTGTGCCAAAGCCGGGGGACGGAACAGGACTTTATGAAGCAATGCTCGAAGCCAAACAACAAGGTAAGATACGCCATATCGGTATGACAAATCACAGACTTCATCTTGCAAATGAGATTATAGATTCGGGGCTTTATGAAACACTTCAGTTTCCATTCTGCTATCTTGCAAGTGACGAAGAAATAAAACTTGTTAATAAATGCAGAGAACATAATATGGGATTTATCGCCATGAAGGGTATGAGCGGCGGTCTTATCAACAATTCAAAAGCGGCATATGCTTATATTTATCAGTATGACAATGTACTTCCTATATGGGGTGTACAAAGAAAAGAAGAACTTGAAGAATTTCTTTCTTATGACCAGAATCCACCTTTACTTGATGATGAACTAAAAATAGTAATTCAGAAAGACAGAGAAGAACTTTCGGGAGAATTCTGCCGTGCATGCGGATACTGTGTGCCATCTTGTCCTATGGGAATCGAAATAAATGCATGTGCAAGAATGATGATAATGCTTGGAAGAGCGCCCATTGAAGCATGGACTACTCCTCATTGGCAAAAAAAGATGAAAGAAACAGAAAAATGTATCGGTTGCGGTAAGTGTAAGACCAAATGTCCTTACGGACTGGACATACCTGCACTTCTTAAGAAAAACTATAATGAGTACCGGGAATTTTTAAAAGAAAGAGGGATAGAAAAAGTGGTGGAATAGTTTCACCATTTTGAGAATATGAGTTTTATAAACGGATTCAGGCATTTTGCCACTATAACAAAGCACAGACACAAAGTAATATCCCATTGCCGCAGGGCGGGGATTTTCTGGCAGGGTTTAAGACACGATTTGTCAAAGTATTCTCCTACAGAGTTTCTTATGGGGGCTAAGTACTATATCGGCACAAGAAGTCCAAACGACGGAGAAAGAGCAGACAAGGGATATTCTTCTGCCTGGATGCATCATAAGGGAAGAAACAAACATCACTTTGAATACTGGACAGATTATAATCCCGAAACACGTATTATGTCACCGGTAAAAATGCCCATAAACTATGTGAAGGAAATGTTTTGTGACAGAGTTGCCGCAAGTAAGATTTATCAGAAAGAAAACTATGACCAAAAACATCCTCTTGAGTATTTCATAAGAGGAAAGGCAAAAAGAAATGTCAATCAGGAAACTTCCGACCTTCTTGAAAGTTGGCTTAGGATGCTTGCTGAAGAAGGAGAAGAAAAGACACTTAAGTTTATAAAAAATCAGAAATCATATTAAATATAAGAGGCGAAGTTTATGAAAATTTGTGTGTACGGTGCATCAAGTTACAAGATTGATTCATCTTTTATTGCGGCAGGAGAAAAACTTGGTGAACTTATGGCAAAAAGAGGACACGGACTTATATTCGGCGGCGGTGCCAACGGAATGATGGGGGCTGCTGCAAGAGGTGTTTACAGACAAAAAGGAGAAATTGTCGGTATATCTCCCGAACTTTTTGATGTGGACGGGGTACTTTTTGACCATTGCAACGAAATGATATTTACAAAGACAATGAGAGAAAGAAAACAACTCCTTGAAGATATGTCGGATGCCTTTGTTGTTACAGCAGGGGGAAGTGGCACTTATGATGAGTTTTTTGAAATACTCACATTGAAACAGTTGGGTTATCACAATAAGCCCATTGCCATACTTAATACCAACGGATATTTTGACAAACTTGCTGAACTTTTTGAAGTGGCATTAAAGGGAGAATTTATAAAGGAAAACTGCCTCAAACTGTATAAGGTGCTTGATACTCCCGAAGAAGTAATTGATTATATAGAAAATTACAGTGATTCGGGATACAGTCTTGATGAACTTAAAAATGTGAAATAAAAACAGAAGGGACTGTAAAAATTTATTTTACAGTCTCTGTTTTTATGATTAAGGGAATAGGAAAAAGACTTCAGAACGAAGAAACT
>JAZSJF010000153.1:0-2672 GCA_045534195.1 Clostridia bacterium
CAATAGAAAAAACCATACCCGTTGCACCCAAAAGAAAAATCGGACCTGCAATCGAATATATCGAAAACAACTGCGAAAAGAAATTATACATCAAAGATCTTGCATTTGTATGCGGTCTTTCCGAATCCCGTTTCAGAAAAATATTTACCGACGAGATGGGTATGTCACCTGTTGAATACAAAAATCATATCAGAACACAGAATGCAGTTAATCTGATAAAAACCGGTAATATGAGCGTATCGGAAATTGCCGAAGTTCTGGGTTTTGAAAATGTATATGCATTCAGTCAGTTTTTCAAAAAGCAAACAGGTATTGCACCATCAAAATATATCAAACAAGGAGTAATATTATGAAACAACTAAAAGGAACATCACTCTTCTGCGGAATCGGTGTATCCCTCAAGGAAATGGAAGAACACCTTAAGATGGCATCAGAACTGGGAATAAATGCGGTTTTTACTTCATTACAGTTACCCGAATCAAATCGTGATGAAGTTCTCCGCGATTTCAGACCTATGGCAGATATAGCCCATCACTACGGTTTGCTTGTAGATGCGGATTTATCTACAAGAAGTGCAAAAATGTTTGGTATAAATACCAAAGATTTCAAAGAAATAAAAAAATTCGGTGTGGATATTGCCCGTCTTGACGGAGGTTATACAGATGAAGAAACTGTTAAGGCAATAAACAACGATGAAGGTATTATAATTGACCTTAACGCATCCGTCATCACCGAAGAAAAACTTGAAAAATACACAAAACTTGGTGCAAATCCCGACCAAGTAAGATTCTGTCACAATTATCATCCTATGAGATATACGGGAATTTCTGTTAATGATGCCATAAAGCAACATAAGATTATTCACAATTACGGTTTCAGAGTGTCTGGATTCATTCCAAGTGTACATCATCCGAGAATAGGCTGTTCAATAGGTCTTCCTACTCTTGAAAGACACCGTTTCATGGACCCTCATTGCTCTATTCAGGAATGTTATCTTCTGGGATTTGATGATATCTTCTTCGGTGACGATCTTGCAAGTAAAGAAGAACTTACATACCTTGCAACACTTGACCCGCAGGTAACAGAATTAAGAATGAAAAAAATTATGGACTGCGATGTAATTCCGTGGCTTGACGGAAGAACCCTCAAAGGCATCGGCTACGGCGACAAACTTGATCCTATCCCGATTGTGCGTTCTGCATTTATCAGCGAAGAATCCATCTACAAACCGTGGGAAGGATTTAATGATGGTATTGTAGCAGAAAGAAAACGCGGTGATGTATCTGTATGCAAAAAAGAACTTCTCCGTTATGCGGGAGAAATACAAATTGCAAAATGTGATTTGCCATCTGATGAATATATTGGAAAAATCGGTGAAATAATTCCTCAGGACTTACCATTGCTTGATATATTCAATCCGAAAACAGGTCAGAAGTTTAAAATTGTAATTAAAGAATAACGCTTGAATATAATAAATTTTGGTTGAATATTGTATTGTTTTTTGCAAAATGTATTTTATAATTATAGTATAAGTACATTGAGGAGTGGTGATGCTTGAAACACCTTGGCAAATTAAAAACATATTCATCAAAAAACCTCAAAAATTCATTTATAAGTGTGGGATTTGAAACCGTAGACAGAGACCTTATCAAACCCGAAAAGTGTTTCGATGCACTGAAGGATTCCGGTATTAAATACGCCAGATGCCAGACCGGTTGGTCAAAATGCGAAAAAGAAAAAGGTGTATATGATTTCGGTTGGCTTGACGATATGGTGGACAATCTTCTTAAAATGGGAATAGAACCCTGGTTTAATGTAGGATTCGGAAATCCATTGTATATGGAAGGTGTGCCAAACCCTGCTGCAGTTGGATGTGTCCCTATCCTTTACGGCGATGAAGCAGTCAGAGGATGGATAAATTTTGTAAAAGAAGTTGCAAAAAGATACAAGGGAAAAGTTCGTGATTATGAAATATGGAACGAACCCAATCTTAAGCACTTCTGGTATCCGGGAGAGCCGGACGGAGAAATGTATGCCCATCTTATAAAGATAACCGGCAAGGCAATAAAAGAAATCAATCCTGATGCAAGAATCGGCGGTTGCACATGTTCAGATAATACAACCAACTATTTTATCTTCCACGATGACTTGTGCAGAAACATAACATCAGATGACATGGATTTCTATTCAATACACGCTTATTCCAGGCACCCTACAGAAGAGAATTTCTTTCAGAGATTTAATTATCTCAAAAGAATTTTTGAAAAACACGGTCTTGGAAATGTAATATTCCGTCAGGGTGAAGCAGGATATCCCAATACCTTTCCTGTACGAATTGAAAATCATTCCCTGATACCAAAAAACAATAATTCTTCACACAGGCAATGCTCTGTATGGATGCTTCGAAGATTCTTCACAGATAAGTCACTTGATATGGAAATAAGTTCATATTTTATCCTGGCAGACCCTGTGGAAAAGCCATATCAGAAAGTATCAGAGGTTATGACTGATCAACCCCGCTATGGACTTCTGGAAGGTAAAACTTACAAAATCAACCCCGCATATTATACAATTCAAAAAATAGCAACACTTTTTGAAGATACATCTCCTGCCACTCTTTATGCATCGGTAAGAACAAACATTGATGAATTAAGAACTTCAGAATATAAAAT
>JAZSJF010000027.1:0-4451 GCA_045534195.1 Clostridia bacterium
TGAGGGTATCCCTTATGTGGCAAAGAGTATTGTTTATGAAAGTATGAAACTTAAAGCAGAACTCATTCAGAGTATCAAAGATGCTAACGATTATTCATATATAGCATCTGTTATCAGAGGTACTTCAGGCGGAGACAACGCTTTGAATACAGAAATACTTGACCTTGATGATAGGGATTATTATACTGATTCTGTTTCATTTATTGATGATGTTGCAAAGGTTATTTATCAGAATAAGGATAAAGTAGTTAATACTTCTGATGTTACTGATTCATCACTTTTCAACAACGAATACCTTTTCGCTACTGCTTTGGCAGGTGCTAATTCAAAAGTATTCACCGCTTCACAGATTGTTGCATATACAGAAAGAATCAAAGACAGACTTGGTATAGAAAATGAACAGATTTACAAAGATTTCTATATGAAAGACGGTATCACAACTGCAGAAAAAGAAGCAATTGTAAATCTTATCAAAACATTTTCTGGAAACAAAGCCGCTTTGACAGAAGCAGAGTATAATAATATATTCTCTCAGGCTATATTCAAACGCGAATTTGATAAATTGCCTGTACATTACTCTACATTGATGGATTTCATAACAAAGTACAGATCTGTACTTAACATTGATGAGACAACTCAGTGGAGTTCATATTCAAGGGTTATTGGTACCGCATACGAAATCAAAGCACAGGAATATATTTCGGATTATGTAAGAACTTATAATGCTACTGCAAACAATTACGATTTGATAGGTGGTTATCTTGCAACACTTGTATCAAATGCTGTATCATATATTGATTCGCAAAATGCAGGAAATAACGGACCTTCCGGCGGAAGCACAGTAGTCGGTGGTACTTCCGGCGGTGGCGGTGGCTCCGGCGGCGGTGGCGGCGGAAGTTCCTCCGGCGGAGGCGGCGGATTTGTCGTTGCACCGACTGTCAACACTCAAATCAATGTTTCTACCAACAAATATGATCCAAAGCCATCGGTTGAATTCAATGACATTTCAGACTTTGACTGGGCGAAAGAACATATCGATACACTTGTTTCTACAGGTGCAATAGCAGGATATGAAGATGGAACATTCAGACCTGCAAACAACATTACCAGAACAGAATTTGCAAAAATTCTTTCTGTAGCACTTGATGTATATGATGAAAGCGCTGTATGTGATTATTCAGACGTTGCATCAGACAACTGGGGAAATGCATATATCGGTTCACTTGCAAAACTTGAAGTTATCAAAGGTAAGCCGGATGGTTCATTCGGTGCAAATGACCATATTTCAAGACAGGATGTAGCGGTGCTTGTATACAGACTTGTAAACAAACTCGGTGTTAAACTTCCTGTAGTAAACAGACCTGTTGCTTTTGCAGATGATGCAGAAATAAGCGACTATGCAAAAGAAGCTGTTACTGCACTTTATCAGGCAGGAGTAATCTCCGGTGTTGGTGATTACAGATTTGATCCTAACGGTTATGCAAACCGTGCACAGGCAGCGAAGATAATCGCATTCTTTGTAAAGTAGGCATAATGAATTGAATATCTTTCGGAGAAATGTAAATTTGCATTTCTCCGATGGATTGACATAACTTGTGAAAGGAATGAAAATTATGAAAAAAATTACATCGTTGATTCTTGTGCTTGCTATGCTTGTATCTGTATTTTCTTTCAGTACTTTTTCTGTATATGCAGAAGGGGAGGAAAGTGCAGTAAATATTAAGAATCAACAAACACTTGAAATAATGAAAACTCTTGGAATTGGCGCAAACTTTATTTCTTCATATAATGAAGCAAACACAATGACAAGAAGACAGTATTGTATATTAATGAAGGATTTTCTCGGTAAGTCCTTTGGTTCTACATCAAATCTTATACCATTTGATGATGTAATGGACTATGATCCTGATATTGCAGTACTCAGAACAATGTCAGAACTTGGCTTTATGTATGGTTTTGATGACAATACATTCAGACCTGATTCTGAAGTTGCATACGAAGATGCTATTACCGTTATGGTAAATATGCTCGGATATACTCTTCCTGCAGAAGGTAAGGGCGGATATCCTATGGGTTATCTTTCTGTAGCGGCACAGGAAGGACTCCTTGAAGGGGTTACACCTGTAAGCGGCAAGGCTATTACACAGGGAGATATCCTTACACTTATAACAAACTTTATAGATATTGATGTTCTTGAACAGGTATCTTTTGGTGATGATGGTAAGTATCAGTCTGTTGACGGAGTTACAATTCTTGCTAAACACTTTAATGTTTACAAAGGTGCAGGTATAGTTAATGGTACTTATAAGTCAATGATTGGTTCTTCAAGTTCACTTACAGAAGATAAGGTGCAGATAGAAAGAAGTATCCTTTATATAAATGGTACAAATGCTAATGATTATTTCGGATATGATGTAGAATACCTCTACGAAATGAACAAATCCGGAATATCAAAACTTATCAGCATATATCCTTCAGACAAAAACAAAGAACTTGTGATAGATGCAGAGGATAAGGAACCTCTCACAGGTAATATCCTTACATATTATGACAGAGAAAAAGATAAATACCGTGAAGCAGATATTGAGTTTAATACTGCTATGATATACAACGGTGCATATTCTATCTTTGATATAAATCTTGTCAATAATATGACAGAAGGTAATCTTAAATTCCTTGACAACAATGCTGACGGAAAATATGATATACTTTTTGTAAATTATGTTGATTATGCTATTGTAAAGAATGTTGATGTGGAAAACAGTGTTATTTATTCAAAGTATCCAATGCAGTCAGGTAACTCCTATATAAGACTTGATGACGATACATTTGATATAAGATATACAATAAAAGATACAAATGGCTTACCATATGAGATTTCAAAGATTAAAGAAAATGATGTTTTGAGAGTAATTGAATCTCAGCCTTCTTCTAGAGAAAGAGTGTATGATATTGAAGTGAGTACAAACTTCGCAATCGGTACAATTACTTCATTAGAAGGTGCGAATCCTGATTATGATTACGTTTATGTAGATGATAAGGAATACAAAGTAACTGCTACAATGAACAGTTTCTTTAGAAACAATTACATCGCTCCGTTTAAACTTGGAGACAAGATTGGACTATTGCTTAACAAAGAAGGAAATGCTATTTCATATCTTGTTGCAGTTAATGAAGATGCTACAGATATATCCTCTATGCTTGAGGCTAAATTCAAAGGTAACCTCGGATATATGCTTGAGCATGGTTATGTTGACAACTCTATGAGAAGTTATTATATAGAATTTGTTGACAATAAGGGTGCAAAGGTCGAAACAACACTTGCTGATGAATTTAAATTTAAATATTTTGATTCACGTGTAGAATATGATGGAAACAAATCATATAAGGTTAAATCCACTGAATTCACAGGTGGCATCAGACCTATTATTGAAACAGCATTCAATAATTCAAGATTTGTATTCAGATATGAACTCGATGCAGATGGCAAAATCAATGAAATGGAAATTGCCACAGATGCATCATCAAATCAGACACTTCTTGCACCAAACAGACTTTCATATGTCACAGCAATTGATGCTATCGATTCTAACACAGCACAGCGTATATATAAGAAAATGTGGGTTAAAAACAACTCAATATCTGATGAGTTTTACAGACCTGCAAGCGGTGCAACTATAATGGGTATTGCAGAAATAGATGACCAGATTGTTACCAATATTGCTTCTGATTTCACATCTATACTTAAGTATTATTCAACAGACGGAAATCCTAATGTTGTTACAGCAAGACCGCCGAAGACATATTTCTATTGTTACGGCGAAAATAACAATGAGATAATCTATGCTCATTATGCATATCAGAGACAGGGTATTAAAACATATATGAATACATCACACGGAATGACGATTATTATAGAAAGCGTAAAGAAGATTTCTAAGGTAATCAACGAGGTTGATGAAGAAATTATAAAAATCAAAGGTTACAAGATTGATGACGGTTCAGAACAGGAAGTGCTTATCAGGGATTTGAGACCTGCATCGCAGGCATCAACACCTCTTCAGTTCTATCAGGGTGAAGTGATTGCTGTGGCTAAATCATCTGACGGATACGTTGTGATAGATACTCAGGCTAAAGCAAATTACATAAACAATGCATCAATCAATACCAGTGCAAATACAACTGCCACCAATAATTCCGCTCTTATGTACGGATATCCTCTCTGGAAGGCAGCAGAAATTACATCTCCGGCAACAGCAACTTCAAGACCTGTTTATAATATGAAATATAAAGGCAGTATGTATGATAATATGATCGTGATGTATGGTTATCCGGTTTCAATCCAGGATGGCAGATTATATATGAAATATAACGGAACGGCATCTTCAATTGACGAAGCGAATGTTACATACTTTGAACTTGGAAGTGAGCAGGTAATTGTGTATGATTCC
>JAZSJF010000255.1:0-5744 GCA_045534195.1 Clostridia bacterium
ATTCTCATAAACTCATCGTGTTTCCGGCAGGATATTTCCAGTAGATGGGCCTGCGTACCAATCCAATACATATTCAGTGAACTGGGATACTGACTGTTATGTGTGATTTCATGGTAATCAGAACCCATATATTCAGTGTGGGTTATTTTTTCCATATGTGAGCGGATGTTTTTTATTCTTCCGCCCATTGCATTTGTATGATAAAACACTTCATCTTCCTCTTTGCAACCAAGTGAATTGAATGCGAAGTAGGGGAGTTTTATTTCATTTACCCTTACATCTGAATTGTTTTCGGTGTCTGATTCAAATAAAAGTGCATCGTCCTCAGTTTTTGTTACAGTTACTGTAAATTTAATATCATATACTTTATTATTTGCTTTGATTTAGTCATAAGTTATTATTGTAGAATTTTCTTTTTCTTCAACATTCGCAGGAGTCTGCTCCCAGGAATTCACAGTTATTTCTCTGTAAACACCGTCATCTAGAAACATTCTCCAGAATCCTGATGTTTCATTAAATTCAGGTTTGAAATCTTCGTGAGAAAAAGTCAGATAATTTTTATCAAAAATATAGTTCATATTGAACACCTCCGAATATATTTTAATAAATATATTTGAATATGTGAGTATCAATTCTTTGTATGGTGGATGAAAAAAGTGAAAATGACTATCCTGCGCTTCTGGATGAAATTATAGATTACATCAAAAAAGAATACAAAAGACCTTTAAGTTTATCTGATGTTTCATTATATTTCGGAATATCGAAGTCCTATATTGCAAGACTGTTTAAGATACACCTTAATACAACTGCCTTGAAATATATAACTGATTTCAAACTTGATCACGGAAAGGAACTTCTGACGAATACAAATATGAGTATTGAAGATATATCATCTCATCTGGGGTTTGAGGACAGTTTTTATTTTTCGAGAATATTCAAAAAGAAATTTTTTGTATCACCGTCTGTATACAGAAAAAACAATCACTAAAAAGGCCGTAAAAAGAGAAAATGCCGGTTCGTTTGAACCGGCGTCCTTTTTTATACAAATAAAAAAGGAGGGAAAATGAAAAAAGTTTGTTGTTTGGTATGGTTATATAATACACTCTTTATTAGTTTTTTTCAATTGATAAATTTAACGAAATGCACAAAAGTTGTTGTATATTTTTGTGCAATATGCATAAAAACGGTGCGTTTGTAGATAAAACACACCGTTTTTATATGTTATGAATAAATTGCATAACCTTTCTTTTTATCCTCTGGAGAGCATTGTCAATTGATTTTTCACTCTTGCCGAGTTGCTTCGCTATTTCTGTATATCCTTTACCGTCAAGATAAAGGGAGAGCACTTTTCTCTCAAATTTTGACAACACCTTAAACATTTTTTCTTCTACTGAATTGAAATGTTCTTTGGATATAACGATTTCTTCAGGGTTTGTACTTGTTTTCTGTCCGATAGTATCAAGAAGTGTTTGCTCATTTTCTTCGAAAAATGGCTTGTTCAGAGAAATGTATGAATTCAAAGGAATATGTTTTTGTCTTGTGGCGCTTTTTATAGCCGTAATAATCTGTCTGGTGATACATAAATCCGCAAATGCTTTGAAGTATGCATGTTTTTCTCTTTTGAAATCCCTGGCAGCCTTATAAAGACCAATCATACCTTCCTGTACGATATCTTCTTTATCCGCTCCTATAAGAAAATAAGTCCTCGCTCTTGTCCTTACGAGATTTTTGTATTTATCAATTATATGATCAATTGCATATTTATCTCCGTTTCTTGCAAGATCAATTATATCTTCATCAGATAATCCTTCGTATTTGTCAGTTACAACCATTTCATCAGTCACAGTATTCACCACCATTTCTCATTATCTGCATTTTACTAAAATAAAATTATAATGTCAAGATGAATGTTCTATTTACGGGACAAGCGGAATATAGATTTTAGTATATAACGCTGAAGATATGAGGGGAATACAAATGGTTGAAAGTCTTATTGATATTAAAGAGATTATGGGTGATTTTCATTTTCCCAATCTTAATAGTTGTTCTGATTACATAACAGACAGTATAAGAGAAATCACCGTTACATTGGGAAAACCCGTAATTTTTTGTGCAGGAAATGAATTTTTTTATAAAGATAAATACACGGGATATCTTACCAAAAATCATTATGACGCCAATTTGGTTGACGAAATGTACATAAACAAACTTTTGTGCAAACTGACCTGCAATTCACCTTACTTATACCAAAATACTTTATTGCATGGATATATACCTTACAAAAAAGGGATAAGGATTTCTGTAGCAGGAGACGGATACTCTGACTTTGACAAAATGAGTACGATAAACAGAATAACCACACTTTCTTTCAGAGTTTCCAAAAAAATAACAGGAATTGCAGACGGTCTTATGGATTATATCACTGACGGCAATATAATATACAACACATTGATAATTTCTCCGCCTGCCTGCGGCAAAACAACATTATTAAGAGATATTGCCCGAAACCTTTCTTTCCGCTTTCGTACAGGAATAGCCGATGAAAGAGAAGAGATAGTTACGGATGATGTGGGAATTCTTTCAATGGTTATAAAAGGCATTCCCAAAAAAGATGCTTTTGATATGTTTATCAGAAATGCCTCTGCTGATGTGATAATATGCGATGAAATAGGCGGTGCTTTAGAGTCGGAACTTATACTATCTGCAACAAAAAGGGGAGTATCGGTTGTTGCTACCGCCCACGGAAGTTCCCTTGATGATATAAAGACAAATCCTCTGACAAAGTGTGTATTTGATTGTTTTGATACATTTTTGACATTATCTTCCCAAAAAGGAAAAGGTATAATTAAGGAAATTTATTTTAAAGGTGACAAATGTTTGGTTATATAAAAGTTATGTGTATTTTGTGTGTCTGGTATATATTTTTTATAAAGTCAGTGTTCAGATTAAGCGAACTAATAAAAAAAGAAACACTGATATCCGAAATGTTGTCGATAACAGAAGAAGCACTGATATACATTGAAGCATCTCCGTTATCTGTTGAAAAGATAATTTCAACTTCCTTGTACAACAGTTCGGAATATATAAAAAAAGAACTTCATAATGAACCGTATTTTGTTGACAATGATGTCAGGACTTTTATAAAGCAATTTGTCAAATCCTTTTCTTATCCTGATGCATTTTCTGTAAAAAGCAATCTTAATTTACTTAAAACGAAATTGAGTATGCTTAACAGAAAAATATCGGATAAAAAGGAGGAAATTCTTAAGACAAAAATTATAATAAACGGACTTTTGTCTGTCGGAATAACTATTTTAATCATTTGATAACGAGGGATGTAATGAATATAGATCTGATATTTAAAGTTGCAGGTATAGGAATAATCGTAGCAGTTCTCAATCAACTCCTTATAAGGTCAGGCAGGGATGATCAGGCAATGATGACCACAATAGCCGGACTTATAGTGGTTTTATTTATCATCATAGAACAGATTGCACATTTGTTTGAAACAATAAAGAGGGTTTTTAATTTCTGATGCTTATCAAAATAATATTGCTTTCCTTTGTCTGCTCTCTTATTTCTGTTATATTAAAATCTGTCAAACCTGAATATTCTCTTCTTACAGGTATAGTTTTCGGGATTGTCTTTGTTTATATCATCAGTGAACCGCTCAGTGATATTTTTGTGGAACTGAATCTGTTTTCACAATATATAAAAGGAGGCGAAGATGTTCTCAAAAGAGTATTCAGAATCATAACCGTTGCTTATGCCACTGAAATTGCTGCGGAGATTTCGAGAAGTGCAGGAGAGGTAGCAATTGCAAAAAAAGTCGAAATTGCAGGAAGAATATATGCGGCGCAGATTGTTCTTCCGGTTTTTTCATTACTTATGGATGTGATAAAGAATGTTTTGTAGATGTACGGTGTTTATTATAATTGTTTGTTTTATTGCGTGTTCGTTTGTGTATGCTTCTGAAGAAAAAATCATACTTTCTCTGGATGACAGTGTATCAGACGGAGAGTTTTCGCAAGTTTATTCTTTGATAAAATCAGGAGATTTCAATATTCATCCCAAAGAACTGATAAACAGTATTATAAATATTTTCTTTTCAGAAGTAAGAAATCTGCTCAAAATACTGCGCTTTATAATGATAGTTGCATGCATTAATGCTTTTGTAACAAATTTTAATTCATCTTTTGTATCAAAAGGTGTAAACAGTGCAGTATATCTTGCCTGTTATTGTGTGTTTGCTTTACTTACCGCCAAGGCATTTTCGAATGCAGGTGAAATATGCATTTCGTTAATAAATAAAACTGTTTCTTTTTTGAAAGCCGCCGTCCCCGTATGTATATCTTTCATTGCATCAATAGGGAATGTTGTGTCAGGAATTTCGCTTAAACCGGTATATCTGTATTTTTTGCAGTTTATATCGTCTTTTTGTCTTAATTTTATCCTTCCGCTTATTAATTCTTTTTTTGCAATAAGTGCTGTAGGGTGCATTTCTTCAAAAATTTCAATAAAGAACCTTACAGACCTTATAAAAAAAGTTATCAGATGGACCATGACAGCAGTTGCAACTATATTTGTAGCATCGATAAGTATAATGGGAGTGGTCACGGATAAAGTGATATTCAAAGGCGAAAAAAGCATAAGATTTCTTATAAGTAATTTTGTGCCGGTAGTAGGCAGACTTCTTTCGGATACCATTGACACAGTGACAACATCTGCAATTCTTATAAAAAATACTGTTGGAATCGCAGGAGTAATTATGATCGGATTGATATGTATACCACCCGTTATTAAACTGTTTGCAATTGTTTTTGTATACAAATTCTGCTCTGCCGTTATTGAACCGGTATGTGACACAAGACTTTCAAATATGCTTTCTGTTTTGTCTTCATCTGTTGAACTGATGCTTGGTATAAGTATGACAGTTTCTATTATACTGGCAATATCGGTTTCCATACTTCTCGGCATAGGAGGATAAATGATTTATTACAAGGAATATATGATTTCGGTGTGTGCAATTCTTATTTTGTCATCTGCTGCATCGGAAATACTTGTTGATTTTTCCTGGTCAAAATATATAAATATCATTTGCGGTATTCTTTTTGCAGTTTGTCTTTTTAATCCGGTTATGAGTATTTTTGATAAGGAGATAAAAATTGACTATCAGGAAGATGATGTACAATCTGCTAAAAACTATATCGAAGATAATGTAGAAAAAGAGTTTTCTTCTGCACTCACATCAGAAATCATCCGTGATATTCAGTCGGCATTTGATACAACTGTCAGTCTGAAAGCCGTTTTGAAAGATAAAAGCCGTATTGAAATATATTTTTTCTCTCCGGTAAAAGATGATATATATGTTTATATAAAGAAAAAGTATAATCCGGATAAAATACACATCGTCGGAGGTTGAAAATGAAATTCAAACTAAAAATTTTCAAAAACAACAAAAAACTTTATATTTTAATTCTGATTATTTTTTCGTTTATTCTTTTTCTTTCGCCAAAAGACGGAAAAACAGATAAAGGTAGCAATGAGGATTTCTCAACAGAAAATGTTGCAAAACTCGAAGAAAGGCTTGAAAACATTCTTTCAAAAATACAGGGCGCAGGCAGAGTGGATGTAATGATTACTCTTGCATCCGAAGGGGAAAAAATCATTCTCAAAGACAGTCAGCCCGAGTCATCTTCATCATTTTTTGATAACGATGTTCAAATCGGAGTGGGAGAAAAAAC
>JAZSJF010000435.1:0-4305 GCA_045534195.1 Clostridia bacterium
TTATAGCTCGATAATTACAAACTTAAGAACCCCCAATGTTTTATTGGGGGTTTTTAGTTGATAAAAGGAGAAACTTAAAGTGAAGAATGACTTGATTGCAAAAATTAAAAATCTGTACCCCGGATTTTCCAAAGGTCAGAAACTTATCTCTGATTTTATTGTAAACAACTATGAAAAAGCGGCTTTTATGACTGCGGCAAAACTCGGAAAAGAAGTGAATATAAGCGAATCCACCGTTGTAAGATTTGCAACCGAACTTGGGTTTGACGGATATCCCGAACTTCAGAAAGCAATGCAGGAGGTAATCCGTACAAGACTTACTTCTGTTCAGAGAATGAAGATTACTTCAGACAAAATGTCCGACAAGGATGTATTAAAGACTGTTCTTATGTCTGATATAGATAAACTTTCAAAGACTCTTTCGGATATAAGCGAAAAGGACTTTCTCGGTGCGGTAGATACCATTCTCAATTCCAAAAAGATATATATCCTCGGTGCGAGAAGTTGTTATTCTCTTGCAAATTTTCTGGAATTTTATTTGAATCATATATTTGATAATGTAAAAAAAGTCAGCACCACATCTGCAAGTGAAACCTTTGAACAGATGTACAGAGTGTGCAGGGATGATGTGGTTATAGGTATCAGTTATCCCAGATATTCAAAAAGAACTATCAATGCTCTGAAATTTGCATCGGACAGAGGGGCGAAGATTGTGGCAATTACGGACAGCCAGGCATCGCCTATTGTGGAATATGCAACACACGTGCTTACCGCAAGAAACGATATGTCCACATTTGTTGATTCTCTTGTGGCTCCCCTTAGCGTGATAAATGCCCTTATTGTGGCACTTGTTATGAAAAGAAAAGACCAGGTATCCAGAAATTATGAAGAACTTGAAGATATCTGGGATGAGTACGATGTGTATGAAAAAAACTCCGATGAATAAGGTGTGTTTTGAATGAGTGAAATTATTGGTGTAATCGGCGGCGGCCCTGCAGGAATGGTTGCGGCATATTCTGCGGCAAAAAGGGGCAAAAAGGTAGTTGTTATTGAGAAGAATCCAATGCTTGGAAAGAAACTTCTTATTACAGGTAAGGGCAGATGCAACATTACCAACAGTGCCGATACAGAAGAATTTATAAAAAATGTTCCCGTTAATCCCAGTTTTCTCTACAGTGCCTTCTACACTTTTACAAATGATGATATTGTAAGCCTTCTTTCTCTGTATGGTGTGGAAACAAAAGTAGAAAGAGGCGGAAGGATTTTTCCTCAGAGTGATAAGTCAAAAGATGTGAGAGATGCCCTTCAGAGAGCAATAAAGGATGCAGGAGTAAAGGTGTACAACGGTCAGGTGACTCAAGTGCAAAAGTCGTGTGATACCTTTAAGATAATACTTTCGTCAAACAAATCCCTTACAGTGGACAAAGTTATTGTTGCAACGGGCGGTATGAGTTATCCTCTCACAGGTTCTACCGGCGACGGATATAAGTTTTCGAAGGATTTCGGACATACTGTCACAGACCTTAAACCATCTTTGGTACCTCTTGAGATAAAAGAAAAAGAGTATCTTTCTTTGCAGGGGCTTTCTTTAAAGAATATAGAAATCACTGTTTTGAGAAACGGAAAGAAAATATATACCGATTTCGGCGAAATGCTTTTTACACATTTCGGTGTGTCGGGACCTGTTATTCTTTCTGCAAGTTCGCATATAAGAGATATAAAAAATGATACAATAAAAATAAATATAGACTTGAAACCTGCACTGGATGAAGCCACACTTGACAAAAGGATATTAAGGGACTTTGAAGAGGCAAAAAACAAGGACCTTATCAATGCTCTTGATAAACTTCTGCCCAGGATGATTATCCCTCATGTTATACACAAGTCAGGTATAAACCCCAGAAAAAAGGTGAATGAAGTGACCAAGGAAGAAAGACGCAAACTTCTTGAGTCTGTCAAGTGTTTTGATGTTACCGTAAGTGATTTCAGACCTTTGTCCGAAGCAATCATTACTTCAGGCGGAGTAAGTGTGAAGGAGATAAATCCCTCCACAATGGAGTCAAAGATTGTACCGGGACTTTATTTCGCGGGAGAAATAATAGATGTGGACGCCTATACCGGAGGATATAATCTTCAGATAGCATATTCCACAGGATATCTTGCAGGTATGAATGTATAAGAAATATCCCCTCAGGCATATAATTTATATATGCGGAGGGGAGTGTTTTTTGTGAAGAAATTTATATTGAAAATGTTTAAAAAAAGGGAGAAGGTATATTATTTTCTCCTTTTTTTCATATTTTCGCTTGTTGTCATATCACAGATTATGATGAGGATGGAAGGTATGATGGGCTATTTCAGCGCCATTGAAACCTTTGAGGGCGAGTATATTTACGATGACGGGATGTTTAATAAATCGGAAATAATTCTCCGTCTTAAAGGGGATTTGCCCGAGAAATTTCCCGAAATATATTCAAACGGCAAAAGAATCGGATTTTTTGATGCAAAAAATAAAAGTATTGTTGCAGAAACCGATTCGGTAATAGAAATTTTTTGCGAAGATGAACCTGCGGATATGGAGATAGATGTAAAGTGGGATGATGGAAAAATCACAAATTATGTAAAGCCGTATCCCGTCAAAATCAAAAAAGGATTCAATATCGTGGCAAGAATTTCCTTTTTGCCCTGAAAAATTTTAAAAAACTATTGTCTAATTGATAAAAATAATGTATAATGACGATGTATGTCGGATTAACGGAGGGCGAAATGAGTTTCAAAAAAATTGCCATTGACGGTCCTGCAGGAGCAGGCAAAAGTACAATTTCAAGAGCGGTTGCCCGCGAACTGGAATATGTGTACATTGACACCGGTGCAATGTACAGGGCTTGTGCGCTGAAAATGATACGATGCGGTATAGACATCAACAACGAAATTAATTCTGTCATAAAGATGATGGATGATACAAAAATAGAAATAGCCTACGGAGAAGAAGGTCAGATTGTATATCTTGACGGAGAGGATGTATCCTCAAAAATCCGTACAAACGAAGTTTCAAAAGGTGCTTCGGATATTGCAAAGATTCCTGAGGTAAGACTGAAACTTGTGGATATTCAGAGGGAACTTGCATCCAGATGCAACTGCATTATGGACGGCAGAGATATAGGCACATATGTGCTTCCCGATGCGGATGTAAAGATTTTTCTTACTGCATCTGCGGAAGAAAGAGCCAAGAGAAGATATGCAGAACTTGTAGAAAAAGGTGTGCAGATCACTCCCGAAGAAGTGCTTTCTGATATGAAAAAGAGAGATGCCAATGACTCAAAGAGAGAGTTTGCACCGCTCAGACAGGCAGAGGATGCGGTACTGGTGGATACAACGGGAAACACTCTGGAAAAATCAGTAGAACTTCTCAAAAATATAATCGTAAATAATCTTAGTGAAATATAGAGGATATGACTATGTTTTATAATGCTGTAAAAACTCTGGTAAAAGGATTTATAAATGTGTTTTTCAGAGTTGAAGTTGAAGGAAAAGACAATATCCCTGCAGAAGGTTCCTGCCTTATATGCGCCAATCATTCATCCAACTGGGATCCGGTTTTTCTTGTAGCACTTACAAAAAGAAAAATCAACTTTATGGCAAAAGCAGAACTTTTCAGAATCCCTCTTCTCAAATGGGTACTGGGCAGATTCGGTGCTTTTCCCGTACAGAGAGGAAAGGCGGATATCGGCGCCGTAAAGAAGTCCATGAGTATTTTAAACTCAGGAGATGTGCTTGGGATGTTTCCTACCGGCACAAGAAATTCCGATGAGCAAAATGCAGATGTCAAGGCAGGTGCGGCATTGATTGCCACAAGATGCGGGACAACCGTTCTGCCGGTATATATCAAGTCAAACCGATACATAATATTCTCAAAGGTGAAAGTCACCTACGGCACACCTGTGGATATGTCAGAATACAAGGGTACAAAGCCCGATCAGGAAACTCTTCAGGAAATATCAAATGATATATACAGAAGAATTATGGAACTTTCTAAATAACGGGAGTTTGTGTTATGGAAATTATTTTGACAAAGAATGCGGGATTCTGTTTCGGTGTGGAAAGAGCGGTAAGCGCCCTGAGAGAAAAGGATAAGGGAGAAAAGATAGTTACTCTCGGTCCCATTATTCACAATCAGTCAGTGGTGGATGAACTCAGAAACAAAGGAATAGATATTATAGAAAGTGTTTCGGATACCCCCGAAGGGTATACTGTAGCCATAAGAGCACACGGTGTTGCAAAAAGTGTGATAAAGGAAATGGAAGA
>JAZSJF010000387.1:0-7161 GCA_045534195.1 Clostridia bacterium
GAGTAAAAGAAGTTTATTCAAACTCGTAGGATTATTTTTGCAAAAATTTAGACCGGCATTAAAAAGTGCCGGTCTATTTGCCATGCCATTATTTAAAGCAGAAATTTTTTAAAATTTCTCTTGACTTTATTTAGCAGGTCTTTTTTGTTGTCTGAAATCTTGATTATTGTCTTGTAATATGATAAAATTATACTGTATAAAGTATTAAACTCTCAAAAAACAAAAAGATAATAAAGTCGTTATTTCGGATAACGGCATATAGCGCAGAACAGAGAACATTTTGAAAATACGAAAGGATATATTATGGAAAAAACAAATGTAATGCGACTTCTTGACGGGAAGAAAATAAAATATACCCCTCATCAGTATGACAATACAATAACTGACGGGGAAACAATTGCTTCACTTCTTAATCAGGATGCAAACAGAGTGTTTAAGACACTGGTTACAAGAGCAAATACAAATGTACATTATGTGTTTGTAGTACCTGTGTGCGAAAGCCTCAATCTCAAAAAAGCCGCAAAGGCAGTGGGAGTCAAGTCTATTGAGATGATTAAACAGAAAGAACTTCTTCCGTTGACAGGATATATTCACGGCGGATGTTCTCCCATAGGGATGAAAAAGCCATTCAGGACAGTATTTCATCACACATTTACCGAATATGAAACAGTTATGTTTTCGGCAGGAAAAGTGGGATATCAGGTGGAGATAAATCCTCATGATGCCATTAATTATGTCGGTGCGGAAACTGCAGATCTGACAGACGGAAAGGAATGATTGCAAAAATGAAAAAGTTTTGTGAAATAATGGTAATTGCATATATCATACTTTTTATACCTGTAAGTATTCTTGCATCAACATTTGATTTGTACGGCAGCGTGGGGGCAGAATATGTAAGCAAGTTTATTGTGTCTACAGTGGGCTTTGTTGTCAAACTTATGCCGATGCTTGTGTTTGCGGCGGCAGGTTTTGGATATGCTATGAACAAAAATGAAAAATACAACATCTCACTTCCTATACTGATGGTGCCCATGGTTGCACTGGTGTATGTATGGCTGGGTATAATGTGTGCATAAACTGATATGGCAAACATAAAATAAACAGAGGTGTAGAAATGGCAAAAAATTCAAATGATTCATTTGCAAAAGGTGCGCTTATACTGGTTATTGCAAATGTACTTGTAAAAATCATAGGTGCAGTATTCAAAATTCCTCTTGCCCGTTTGCTTGGCGAGGAAGGTATGGGGCTTTTTTCCGCTTCATATACAATGTACAGTTTTATGTTTATCATAGCAACTGCAGGGCTTCCTGTGGCTATTTCAAAACTGGTAAGTGAGGCAAAAGAAACCGACAGAGGAAATCAGGCAAAAAAAATACTCAGAATAAGTATGGTTATCCTTGGTGTGGTAGGCGTATTCGGTACATCGGCATTGTATTTCGGTGCAGATTTTTTTGCTTCAAAAATCGGTGCTCCAAGAGCGGCATACGGCATAAGATCCATTGCTCCCGCAATGTTTTTTGTATCCCTTATGAGTGCATACAGAGGATACTTTCAGGGCAGACAGAATATGCTTCCCACTGCAATATCGGAAGTTATCGAAGCCCTTGGTAAACTTCTCATAGGCTATGCTCTGGCGGCATACTTTATGAACACCATTGAAGACGAAATAACAAGACTGAATCTCGGCGCTGCAGGGGCAGTGCTTGGTGTGGCAATCGGTGCGGCACTGGCTTTTGTATTTCTTTTTGGGTATTATGCAAAAAACAAAAAGAAACTTTACAGCGGTACTCTTTCAGATAAGCCTGATTCATCAAAGTCAATAGCAGGAAATATTATAAAAATAGCAATTCCCGTTACTGTTGGTGCAAGTGTATTTTCTCTTACAAGTCTTATTGATATGGCAATGATAATGAGAAGACTTCAGGTGGCGGGTTTCAGTGAGGCAATGGCGCTTCAGAAATACGGCTCATATACGGGATTTGCCATACCTATGTTCAATCTTCCGCCTACGCTTATTTCATCAATCAGTATAAGTGTTGTACCTGCAATAGCGGCGGCATTTGCGGCAAAAAGGGTAGAAGAAGCAGAGGATACAATCAGAATCGCATTGAAAATAACCACACTTTTTGCACTTCCATGTGCAGTGGGAATGGCAATACTCGCAGAGCCTATTCTCGGCTTGGTATACAGTAATACAGGCGCTACCGAAACACTTTCCGTACTTGGCTATGCCATAGTATTTGTGTCACTTGTAATGGTATCAAATGCTATTCTCCAGGCAATGGGCAAGGTGTATGTGCCTGTAATCCATATGATTGCAGGGGGTGTGGCAAAGGTGATTATAAATTATTTCCTTGTGGCAATACCTGCAGTAAATATTGCAGGCGCACCTATAGGTACAAATGTATGCTATATAATAATACTTGTGCTTAATATTATTTCCATAAAGAAATATTCATCGGTCAAACTCAGACTTCCCGAGTTTGTACTGAAACCTCTTGTGTGTGTGGTATCTATGGCGGCGGCAGTAATAGCCCTTTATAATGTTATGACGCCTCTGGGAATGACAATATCCACTGTTTTGGCTATTGGGGCGGGGGCAGTTGTGTATTTTGTTATGATAGTTATCACAAAATCAATAAACTATAAGGATTTGCTTATGCTTCCCAAGGGAGAAAAAATAGCAGACCTTATGCTCAGAAAAAATTTGATCAAAAAATAGGAGAAACATATGAGAATAGATAAATATCTTAAGGTGTCCCGTCTTATAAAAAGAAGAACAGTTGCCCAGGAGGCTTGTACAAACGGAAAAATCCTTCTCAATTCCAAAGTGGCAAAGCCCGGTGCGGATGTTAAAGAGGGGGACGAAATAGAAATGACCTTCGGCGAAAGAGTGATAAAGGTGAAAGTGATAAAAATCGCTGAACACGCTCTTAAGGCGGATGCAAGTGATATGTATGAGATAATACAGTAAATAAAAACAACTGCAAAAAAACTATACCATTGAAGGGAAATCCCTTCCGGTATAGTTTTTCTTTTGCCTGACAGTGTGATTTTTGGTATAAACCACGGTGTATCTTTGTATCTGATTAATAATAAAAATCGTGGTTTCCGATACGGGAATGAAATTCTCTGTTTCTTGCTATCCAGTTGTTTGTAGCAGTGCGGGGGTTAAAAAAGTACAGACAATCGGATATATGCCATACACCTTCAAGGGCACTTATGGCGGCGAGAATACTGTCATCTGACGGAGTATTGTATATAGCGCCGTTTGATGTGGGTTCATACTGAACGGCATACTTTCTGTCAAAGATGACCTTAACAACATTGTTTGGAAATTCTGTTGAAAGCACTCTTGAAAGCACTGAATTTCCTACTGCAAGTTTGCCTTTGTAAGGTTCGCCGCCTGCTTCCGCCTCGATAAGACGGGCAAGCCAGTAAACATCTTCTTCTGTGTAGGTCTTGAGAATATCATAGCCGTAAAGGACATTTCTTGTGTTTTGTCCGACTATTCCGTCTGCTTTAAGTTCGTTGTCTTTCTGAAAATCCTTAAGCGCAGTCTGTGTATCTTTGCCGAAGTATCCTGTGTAGGGAGCGGCAAGGTAGCCATTATTGATGAGTATTTTCTGAACTGCGGCAACCTCTTTGTCCGAAGAGCCCAGTTTTATCAGTCCGCTTTGGGCAAATGAGCCCACTGATGTGGTAAGTATAGTGAGAATCAAGGTCAGTAAAAAAATCTTTTTCATCTGATTCATCCTCCTTGGACTTTGAATTCAGGGGGCAAGGATATTGTAATTATATCATATAATGCCATATAACCCAAAGATGCTCTCGTATAATAAACGGGAGTCAGGGCAGGGGAAGGGCGGTTTGGCGAAAGGGAGCATATATGTATATATATATCCTCGTATATACTCCGCTTTTTTGTATGGTGGGATTTTGTGGAAAGGGGACAATTATTTCTTGACCTGTAATAATAATAAATGTATAATTAGAATACAAAGAAATACACAGACGGATGGGGTGTTGACTAATGAGTATTTACGGACATATTTTTCAATGGATACTGATTTTTTCAATAAGTCCGACTTTTCTGGCATTGATTGACGGTGTAATGATGCCGGTAGTTGCAAACGGAAAAAATACATTAAGAAATTTCTGGATTATAGCAGTAATGTGTATCGCTTCGCCTTATGCGGTTGTTGGTGTTTTTGAACTTACAAAAAGGATAACACTTCTTATATCCAATGATTATATCAGGGTGGTCATTTATACGATAATACTTACAGTAGTATCAAATGAGAAACTGTATATCCCTTGGAAAGAGGCAAAGAGATTTCAGAAAAATTTGTTGAGGGAATTTGGCAAAAGATTTTTTACTTACTTGCCCATAAAGACCTTTTTGTATTTGATTTCCGCTATGTGCCTTGTTGCTTCACAGTTGCAGGAACTGGGAATATACCGGTTGTCAGAATTCTGGAGTGAGTTTTCATCCTATCATGAATATGCACTGCTTCTGGTGTTTTCGGTAAATGAGATAGTTAACTATTTGCATGATGATTTGAAAAGAGTATTTGAAATCAGAAAACTTGAAGATAAATCTCTTCGCGGTTTTGAGTCATATCCAAGAATGCTGAAAGAAAATAAACCGGAGCGGAATGTGTACATATGTGCCTATAAATCCGACAAAAAAATTGCGGCGGAACTGGTGGCGTTGTTAAATGAAAATTCAGTTGAGTGCTGGGATATGTGCACTAAGTTTTATGATGTAAAAGAAGTATGCCGTTACAAAGCAGTTGAGCAAAGCAGGGTATTTGTACTTATTGTCAGTGAGGACACAATGGACAAAAAGTCAGGTATTATGTTTGATATAATCAATGCACTGGAAATGAAAAGCAAAAACAAAACAGAGATTATAATATATAAATTAACCGACAGACCGTATAGTGAAGACTTTGAAATGCTTCTTGAACATATTCCTGAAAGCAATATTTACAGGAGTGATAAAGACTATTCTGATACGCAGATTCCTTCATCTCTTGTCAATCGCATTTCAGAACTTGCAGATAATAAAAACGGCCATGAATATAAGGAGAATTGATAAATGAAAAAAATAATTGCCGGTATAATTGCGATTATGATGTTGTTTTCCCTTGGGGCAACGGTATATGCCCGCAAAGCATCCGTGCCTGTTACCTTCTATAAGGAGGGTAAGGGAAGATTTATATACGAAAACAACATAGAATCCATAAGACGGGAGGATTTGTCCGATAAATCCAACCCTGAACCTAAGTATATAATGAAAAACGAAAGACTCAAACCGGGAAAGTTTTCTGTTTTTATTACAAACTTAAATGCTACCGGAATCAAGGATGATGCGGGAAACATCACCGAGCCGGGTTTTGATATAGAAATGGATGCGGTATTTGAAACAGATAAATATGCCAAGGTAAAGATAACCGCTCTGGGCTTTGAAGTGCCTGAGATAAACACAATCTATCAGAGGGCACAGCAGGAAGAATATGAAGAAACCTGGAGTTGTATGAATGCCTGGGCAGACTATCTTGATATGCCCATATATCAGAAGGATAATTTCAGAAAGTATATAAATATCGGATTTGAGGAGAAGGAGTTTTCCATTACAAATGAGTCAAGACAGTGGCTCAGTGAGTTTATACAAAACTATAAGACAGTTCCGTATCTTAAGCCGGTAAATATTCTTCTTGATTTTGAAGTAATAAGCGGAGTGGTGGATTTCAACATCTGTGCACTTAAGTCCACAGGCAGACTGAAAGACAGATCAAACCACGATTATACCGCTCCCGAAGCACCTTTTACCCGTGACAGACAGTATAAAGGTATTGCAGACACCCTGCCCAAGGTAAATGCAAAGATAGATTATGTAATAGATTATACGGACAAAAACGGCGACCTCATAGATATGATGGTGTACAATCAGTACAACCGTGCGGGAAAAAAGACAGAAAAATGGGTTACAAACCTGAATCCTCAGAATGATCCCTGGTCGAAGGACCTTTGTGCCGAGTCGGATATGATAGTGCTCAAACTCTACGATGATGAAAAACTTGATATGTACGGCGAAGGCGTGGGAGAACACGGAAAAAATAATTTGTGGTATTTCGATGTATATCACGCCGACAATACATATATGGATGATAGTGTTGAAGGAAAAGAAGCAAAAAAATATGCCCCCAATCAGAAACTGGACAGATACACAGACAATTACTTGAGAGCCTGCAATCTGGGTAACTACGGAGTAAGAGTCTGCTATAATGTGAACATTTCCAACGGGACAAACAAAACAAAATACTTTGACTATATTCAGGAAACAGGCGCCAACAATATCGTCATAGTTTATGACAATGAAGGAAAGCCGATGAATGACTATGCAATATGCAAGGGGAATAAAGGCAGCGGTGCTTTTGATGTAATGGCGAGTATAGAACTTCCTGCAGGGAAAAAATCCCGCTTTACAATAGAAACTATCCTTCCTGCCAATAATAACGGCGGAACACTGAACAGTTTCAGAATTTCTGATGAAAAAACCTATGCAGGACCGGAAAAAATAAGCCCTTATGAAGTGGCAAAAGAGAGTCTTCCTTATACAGGGGAAGAGTTCTATAAGTTTGATGAGGGTAAACTGTATTTTTCATCAGACGGAAAGAACTATACACAAAAGGTTTTGCCTCAGAGTGCAGAGGATATTTTCACAACAGAGGGCAATAACTACAAAATTATAAAAACAGACAAAGGCTATATGGCAAAATGGGGTGCATATGACGGAGCGCCGGCTTATTTCAGTGCGGCGTTGGATTTTTATTCAAAGATATATGTGTTTGATAATGATTTTAACTTAAAAGATCAACTTGCATTCCCTAAATATCCTACAAGAATGAGTTTTTGCGACGGGATATATTATGTGACTGCGGGGGATGAATATTATTCTTATGACGGTGTAAAATGGCTTAAGTTAAATACTCTTAATCCGCCGAAGTCTGCAAACGGGCTAAGTCTTACTTCCACAAAGTACGGATATTTCTTTATAAAGTCCGATGAAATGGACTTTACAAAACTTGATTTCGAAGATAAGATGCCTAAATATGTAATGTCGGCAAAGGATTTGTTTTATTATACAGACCG
>JAZSJF010000055.1:0-3907 GCA_045534195.1 Clostridia bacterium
CACCTTCTGCCTGTTTGATGGCAGCTTGTTTCTGTGCTTCGGCTCTTAATATTTCAGATTCCTTTTCACCTTCTGCGATGAGAATCTGTGATTTCTTTTCACCTTCTGCCTTAAGGATAGATTCTCGTCTTTCTCTTTCTGCCTTCATTTGTTTTTCCATTGCATCCTGGATTTCTCTCGGAGGGATAATGTTTTTCAACTCCACTCGGTTGATTTTGATACCCCATGGATCAGTTGCGTCATCAAGAACTGCTCTCATTTTTGTGTTGATTGTATCACGGCTTGTGAGAGTTTCATCAAGTTCCAGATCACCGATAATGTTTCTGAGAGTTGTTGCAGTAAGGTTTTCTATAGCCATCATCGGTCTTTCTACGCCGTATGTGAGAAGTTTCGGATCTGTCACCTGATAGTATATAACAGTGTCAATCTGTATGGTTACGTTATCCTTTGTGATAACCGGCTGAGGCGGAAAGTCTGCCACATGCTCTTTAAGACTTACTCTTTTTGCTATTCTGTCGATGAACGGAACCTTGATATGAAATCCTACAGACCAGGTAGAATGATATGCACCAAGTCGTTCTATTACATATGCCTGTGCCTGAGGAACGATTTTCATATTTCCTACAAGAAGTGATGCCACGATTGCAACAAAAATTACAAATATTGTTATTCCCATAATAACATCTCCTTTTTAATTATTTTACAGTTATACATTTTCGGTAATGTTTACCTTTGATACAATTAGTCTTACACCGTTTATTTTTTGTATTACCACTTTTTCTCCCTGAGGAATCAATTCATCAGAGATGTTTCTTGCGCTCCATTCAACCCCGTTGATTTTTACTATTCCGGTTTCTCTTATATTGTCGATATCTTCACATACTACAGTAGTCTTGCCTATAAGAGAGTCGGCGTTTGATGTGTATGACGGATGAACGTGCTTTTTGATAATTGGTTTTGTAGCAATTATCAGTATGAGGGATACTACTGCAAATGCAATTATCTGATACAACGGATCAACATTGAATACAGAAAGAATAAGGGAAACTATACTCGCTGCTGCAAACCAGATGCTTACAAATTGTGCAGTCATTCCCTCAATGATGAGAAATACTATAAGTATCCCAATCCAAAGAAAATTCATAGTATCTGCGCCTCCTTTTAAGTATGTTGTATATATGATAGCATATTTTTTGTGACAATTCAATCCGTTTAGTATTACGATTTCTTGACAATGTGATTTAAGTAGAGTATAATACTCAATAATATTTTACATTCGGGAGATAATTATGGATAAATTTTATAAATTGAAGGATGTTCCCAAGGGACAGAAACTGAGATATTTTTTTGATTACAATTTTTTGCCGCTTGTGGGAGGAATATTTGCTGTCGTTCTTTCGATAGTTATGGCTAAATACTTCTTCTTTTCACCAAAGCCTGATTATGGAGTTATTTTGGTAAATACAGATTCCCAGGAGTATCTTCTCAATCAGTTTCATGTGGAAATAAGTCAAAAACTTGATGAAACCATAGGGGATATAAACGGCGACGGAAAAAATCTTTATACAGTATCCTATTCAAATATAAACGAAGATACATCAATGACAGACCCTGAGTATTACGGTGCACAGGTGGACAAGTATTATGCAGAAATCACAAATGCAAAAGCACTTATTCTCATAGGAGATGAAGGTGTGTTCAGGGATTCATATATCGGAGAAAAAATCAGTGCCACAAATGAAGAACTTGGACTTGGGGATATGAGTGTTGATGAAACATATGTAAAAATCCCCCTTAAGGATATTCCTTCAATGAAGGACCTTAAATATGCCGACAGATTGTATCTTTCATTCAGAGCAAAAGAAGATATAAATCTCAGTGATAATTCAAAATTGGAGAACTATAATAACAATCTCAAAGCATTTAAAAAGATTCTGGGTATAGAATAAATATTATAAGGGATATCTTTTTCTCGAATTTGAGAAAGGAGAGGTATTGTGTTGAAAATTCCGTCAAAAATAAGATATATTACAGTAATACTGCTTGTTTTATCTGTTATGTTCATATCTTTTTCTACATGTATCTGTAAAGCGGATGAGAATTCTTTTAGCACATTTATCTCACAAGAAAAATTTACTTTTTCTTCTGATGATTTTGTGGAAACATTTTTTTATACCAAAACAAATCATCCGGACCAAAGTTTTTTTGCACAGACGAAGAACAGGCGACAGTCTGTAAGACAAGTAAAAAGTATTGAGTCAGTACAGTCTGCATTCGGAATGCCGCTTATTGATGATGAGAAAAAATCATTTCCTTTGTATGACATAATATGTATATTTATAGTGCAGGTGATAATAAGATACATATATAATACCGACGGTAAGAAAAGAAGACGGTATTCTTGTTAATGAACACCAAAATTTATCCGGCGTAAAATTAAAAAGAATACACAAAGCAGAAAGAATTCTTATGGAGGTATAGTATGGGTTTTTTATTAGAAGGATTTATGGCAGTTACATGGCAACAGATTGTTATGTATATTGTGGGAATAATTTTGATTTATCTTGCAATCGGGAAGGAATATGAACCGGCATTGTTGTTGCCTATGGGGTTTGGTGCAATATTGGTCAATCTTCCTTTTTCGGGTGTGTTGAATCAGACAATAGAAGGCATCGGCGAAGTTCAGGGAATTATACAGTGGCTCTACGATTTGGGAATCGGTGCATCGGAAGCAATGCCTTTATTACTGTTTATCGGTATTGGTGCTATGATTGATTTCGGGCCGCTGCTTTCCAATCCAAAAATGTTTTTGTTTGGTGCTGCGGCACAGTTCGGAATTTTCTTTGTTGTTATCGTTGCGGTTATGCTTGGATTTGATTTGAAAGATGCCGCATCAATCGGTATCATAGGTGCTGCTGACGGTCCGACTTCTATTTTGGTATCTCAGGTGCTTAAATCAAATTACATAGGGCCTATAGCGGTGGCGGCATATTCGTATATGGCGTTGGTGCCGATTATTCAGCCAATTGCAATCAAAGCCGTTACCACAAAGAAGGAAAGACAGATAAAAATGAAATACAATCCTGCGAATGTTTCTAAGTTTTTGAGAATTTCATTCCCTGTAATTGTAACATTTATAGCAGGCTTTATCGCACCGACATCGGTTGCACTGGTGGGATTTCTTATGTTTGGAAATCTGTTGAGAGAATGCGGTGTTCTTGATTCATTGTCAGAATGTGCACAGAAAGTTCTGGCAAATCTTGTAACTCTTCTCCTTGGTATTACAATCTCATTCAGTATGATCGCAGAACAATTTGTAAATATTCAGACACTGATTATTATGGGACTTGGTCTTGTTGCATTTGTATTTGACACTATTGCAGGTGTGTTCTTTGCAAAGATTATGAATCTCTTTACCAAGAATAAGATTAATCCTATGGTTGGTGCCGCGGGTATTTCCGCTTTTCCGATGTCTGCAAGGGTAATTCAAAAACTCGGACAGCAGGAAGACTCCCAGAATTATCTTCTTATGCATGCTGTAGGTGCCAATGTTTCGGGACAGATTGCATCGGTTCTTGCCGGGGGAATGATACTCAATCTCATTCCTCAGTTAATAAAGTAGAGGGAGGATGCGGAATATGAATTATACAGATTTAATGTCTGCAGTTAATGTTATGTGGCAAGGGATGCTTGCTATATTCATTGTGATGGCTGCGATTTCCCTTATTGTCTGGTTATTTACGAAAGTATCGAAGTAATTATAAATAGACCTGCTAAATAAAGTCAAGAGAAATTTTAAAAAATTTCTGCTTTAAATAATGGCATGGCAAATAGACCGGCACTTTTTAATGCCGGTCTAAATTTTTGCAAAAATAATCCTACGAGTTTGAATAAACTTCTTTTACTC
>JAZSJF010000456.1:0-2940 GCA_045534195.1 Clostridia bacterium
CTTGGCCTCCGACTTAAGATACAGGCGTTCTTCCAGGAGGGCTTAATGTACAGAAAAAGGCAAAGACTCTCTATAACAGTCAGCATATCGACGAGTCTTCCGAAACAAGAGAGCACAGAATGGTGTGTTCTTATGCATTTGCAGTAGGGGAACAGAATGCTTCAGGGGAAAGAATTGTAACCGCGCCAACATGCGGGGCGGCAGGTATTGTTCCTGCAGTTTTGTATTATCAACAGCAAAAGCACGGTTTTCCTGATGAAAAAATGATACAGGCGCTTATGACTGCCGGTTTGATAGGTAACATTATCAAAACAAATGCGTCCATATCAGGTGCGGAATGCGGATGTCAGGCAGAAGTCGGAAGTGCATGTGCAATGGCTGCAGCGGCACTTGCTGAACTTTTTGAATTATCTGTGGACAAAATAGAGTATGCAGCAGAGATTGCCATAGAACATCATCTGGGACTTACTTGTGATCCTATATGCGGACTTGTTCAGATACCTTGTATAGAGAGGAATGCAGTTGCGGCAATGAGAGCAATTAACGCCGTAAGTCTTGCGAGTTTTCTGTGGGATACAAGGAAGATTTCCTTTGACAGAGTGGTTCGCACAATGAAGGAAACGGGAATGGATATGCATTCTTCTTACAAAGAAACCTCAGAAGCAGGTCTTGCAAAGATAAATATAGAGAGTAGTGATAATAAATGAAATTAATAGATTTGCATACACACTCCACTATGTCTGACGGTTCTATGACACCTGAAGAAGTTGTAAATCACGCCGGAATAAACGGACTTAGTGCAATTGCACTAACTGACCATGATAGCGTGGAAGGGGTGGAGAGAGCAATTTCTGAAGGAATAAAGGCGGGTGTGGAGGTAGTGCCGGGAGTTGAAATGTCGGCACAGTTCAAAACTGAAACTCACATTCTTGGATATGATATTGATATAAATGACAGTGGATTTCTTTACGCTATGGAGGAAGTCAGAAAGGCGCGTTACGAAAGAAATCTTATCACTGCACAGAACCTGAGAAAAATGGGTTTTGATGTGACATATGAAGAGGCTTGTAAATTTGCTCCCAACGGAGTTCTTGGCAGAGCACACTATGCAAGACTGATGGCAGAAAAAGGATATGTAAAAACAGTAAAGGAAGCCTTTGACAAATATCTTTCAAGCGGAAAAGAAGGGTATTGCAGTTTTCAGAGATACACTCCTGAAGAATGCATAGAGATAATAAACAACGCCGGAGGAAAGGCATTTCTTGCACATCTTCATCTTATCAGGCTTGACGATGATGAACTTGAAGAATATGTGTTAAGATTAAAGAGGGCAGGACTTTCGGGAATCGAGGGATATTATACTGAGTATGACGATGATATGCAGGATAAATATATGTCACTTGCCAAAAAGCATTCATTGCTTATAAGCGGCGGTACTGATTTTCACGGTAAGATGAAACCTCAGATTCATATAGGAAAAGGATACGGAAATATGGAAATTCCTTATTCTGTACTTGAAAATATACGAAAATAGCGGATTTTACTTGCAATAAAGGTAAAAATTTGCTAAACTGTACTTATAATATTGAATTACGGAGGAAATAACTATGGCAAATGTAGCACAGGCACTTTTGGATATGAAAAGAACAAGTGATTTTCTTGTATGTGTAGATTCAGACGGTTGTGCATTCGACACAATGGAAATTAAGCACAAAGAGAGTTTCATACCACATCTTATTGATGTGTACAATCTTCAGGCTGTATCAACACTTGCAAGAGAAACATGGGAGTTTGTAAACCTTTATTCAAAGACAAGAGGTTGCAACAGATTCCCGGGGGTTGTAAAGACAATTGACCTTCTCGAAAAAAGACCGGAAGCAATCAGAAGAGGCTTTAAGAAACCGGATATAGAATCATTGAGAAGATGGTGTGAAACAGAATCAAAACTCGGTAATCCCGCTTTGATTGCATACTGTGAAGCACATCCTGAAGATGAAGAAATGAAAAAGGCTCTCAGATGGACAACTGAAGTAAACGAAACCATCAAGAGAATGGTTCACGATGTACCTCCTTTCCCGAACTTAAGAGAATGTTTTGAAAAGATGAAAGGTAAGGTTGATATTATCGTTGTATCCCAGGCATCAAATGATGCATTGGAAAGAGAATGGACAGAAAACGACCTTTCCAAATATGTAACTGTAATGTGCGGTCAGGAAATGGGTACAAAGGCACAGTGTATTGAAATGGCAAAGAAACAGGGATATGCAGATGACCATGTACTTATGATTGGTGATGCTCCGGGAGACTGTAAGGCTGCCAAGTCAAACAATGTATTGTGGTATCCTATCAATCCGGGACAGGAAGAAGATTCCTGGAAGAAACTTTTCGATGAAGCATTCGACAAGTTTATGGCACTTGAATATAAAGGTGCATATGAAGATTCTCTCATTGACTATTATGAAAGTTTGTTGCCGGCAACACCGCCTTGGGAAAAATAAAAAAATAATATAAATAAAAAATGCACTTCACTTGAAGTGCATTTTTTGTTTATCATTGTTTAATTAGTTTGTGATTGTAAGTTCAGTTTCTTTGTCAAAGATATGAATCTTATGAGCATCGATAGCAACTTTGATATCGTCGCCGTATGCAGCAGTTGTTCTTGGGTTAACTCTTGCAGTGAAATTAGTACCTGCGATTGAGAGATAGAGATATGTTTCAGCACCCATAACTTCTGTAAGATCAACGTGTGCACTTACAACTGAGTCAGGACTCATTGAGATGAAGTTTGCATCATCATACATATCTTCAGGTCTGATACCCATAACAACTTCTTTGCCGATATAATCTTTTTCGATACGGCTTTTTGCCTTTGATTCTCTAATGCTGATTGATTCGTTGCCGAATACAAGATAAACAGCATCATATTTCTTAACAAATGTA
>JAZSJF010000250.1:0-3997 GCA_045534195.1 Clostridia bacterium
TCATATGACTTCATCATATATACGCCGTATTTTTCGTTAAGTTTCTGCATAGCGGCTTCTTCGTCGCTGTACACACCTACAAACTCTATATCCTCTGCAAATTTATCTGTGATAACTACCTTCATGAAAGCATCTGCATGAGTGTTTTCACAACCTAATATGGCTACTTTATACATAGTATAATATCTCCTTAAAAATTAGAATTTCTTTGGCAACGGATTTGTTGCGTGTGCCGTTTCTATTACCTGAATAATTTTTGCAATATTTTCCGTTTTTACCTTAAGTGGTGTTCCGTACACGATATTATTATAAAGCATTTCATAGAAATTTCTTACTGCAGAATCAAATACACCGCCTGTAAACGTTCCTTCTTCCTCGTGAGTTATAAGTTCTTCTCTGCAGTATGCAGGAAGACCCTCATCATTTTTAAGTGGCTCTTTGATAACAGGCTTTTTCGGGTTTTCTCCATCAAGGATATATTTCATCTTGTATCCTGCTCTGGTTGCCTTGTATGTCCCCTTTGTACCCTGAAGTTTCACAACATAATCGCAATAAGCATCTATTGAAGATATTTCTATATCAATAACAGGCTTACCCGGTGCGGATAGGATAAGTTTGTCATAGTCATCAGCGTCACCACTTGTAAGACATGTGGCAAGACGGGCAAATTCTACTCTGAAATCATCTGAATAGTCCAAAAATCCTAAAGCCATACCTACAGGGTGTGGGCCTGTATTGTAAAGGCTTCCGCCAAGCTTTTCCTGAAGTGTCTGCCAGTCCCAACGACGAGCCAATGCGTTATAGCGGATACTTACCTGCTTTATTTCACCAATCTTTCCGCTGTCAGCAATTTCTTTTGAAAAAAGAAACTCAGGAGCAAGAAATGTCTGCTGAAATACTGCAAGAGTAACATTCTTTTCTTTTGCTATTTTCATAAGGTCAGAACATTCAAAATATGTTCTGGCAAAAGGCTTCTCCACAAGCACGTTGAACCCTGTCAAAAGAAGTTCTTTTGTAATATCGTAATGCATATTTGAAAATGAAGCATTAACTACAAGCTGTATATCATCTCTCTTGAGTATATCTCTCCAGTCTTCTGTCACATCACATCCGGGGAAATCCTTTAAAGCAATGTCACAGCGGTCTTTATCAAGTTCAACCACAAGTTTAACATTTACAAAATCATTTTCCTTTCCTCTGTAAAAAGCGCCGTGAATATTTCTTCCACTTCTCCCCTGACCGATAATTGCAATGTTTAACTTTTCCATAAATTAACCTCCTTAAAGTTTAAGCTTATGAATTTAGTATATATCATCTTAATAAAATAGTAAATTGCAATAATTTTCAAAATATATTGCAAAATGTGTAATAAGTTGATATAATGAGGTAACAATATCAACGGGAGAAAATATATGAAGCCTACATTTCCGATTTATTCACCAGAAAAAAGCATATTTTTTAATCACAGACTGATGTTAAATGTACATTCTGAGGAATTTCGTCCACACACCCATGCAGTGTGTGAACTTATACTGTTCAAAAAAGGAAAAGTAACATACTCTGTACAGGGAAAAAACTATCGGCTGAGAAAAGATGATCTGATAATAACCCGACCATCAGAAATGCATGGTGTACTCCCTAATATAGGCTCTAATTACGAAAGATACAACATACTTTTTGATGAAAAAACCCTCCCCTTTGATATTTTTAAAAAAATACCACCGAAAATCGACGTAATAAACGTGGGACATAACCACATTATTATGGATGCATTTGAAAAAATGGATTACTATGAAAAACAGCTTCCTGAAACACAACTTAATCTTATGCTTATAAATCTGTGTCAGGAAATACTTATAAACATACTTCTCGAACTGGATTCAAAAACAAATCAGACTGATTATACCGTCACAAATGAAATAGTATCAAATGCTATGGCATATATCGACGAAAACCTTCTGAATATTACAAATGTGGAAGAGGTATCAAAAGCACTTTTTGTGACAAAAAGCCATCTTCATCATTTGTTTACGAAAAACCTTAATATAAGCCCGAAAAAATATATAATATCAAAAAAAATGGTCCTTGCCCAGAGAGAAATACTCTCAGGCAAGAACCCAACTAAATTGTACGAAAAATACGGATTCAATGACTATTCTTCATTTTACCGTGCTTACAAAAGCCACTTTGGTTTGTCACCTTCCGAAAAGACACTTACAGAAATTATAGTGGCTGATAACAATATTCTCTGATTAAAGATTCAACATCCATACGGCTATCTCACTTTTGTCGTTCCACAGTTTACCTGCAGAAGAATAATTGACTGTAAGCATAGTTTTTCCGTTTTTCAAAGGAATGTATGCTTCTGCAATACTGTCAAAAGGTGCTTTCTTTTCTGTAAGGATATCTATATCCACATACCCGTCAATATTCACCTTTATACCTGCAGGTGATGATAAGTCATATCCCAGACGGCTGTCCTGACAAAGCATCAGAGGGCCGTAACGGAGTGCAATATGTTTCTTTGCAAGTGGATCCTGACTGTCATATGTGGATACCATATAGTTTTTGCCCCACACAACCTTATTCATAAGTACCATATCCTGATATTCCGGCGGATATATGGCTTCACATCTCATATCAAGAATAAGTTCTATCTCATCACCTGATTTCCACAATCGGGTGATTTTTGTATACCCTTTATCAGAAGGTATCATATCTCCGTTCAACTTGATGTATGTATTTTTGCTCCAGTAAGGAATTCTCAGTGACAAACTGAATTGTTCTTCCCTTTCGGAAATAATTTTTATTTTTATATTCCCTGATTGGGGATACTTGGTTTCTGTTACGAAGATTACGGGATTGTTTTTGTCTGTATATGATGTGACTTTTCCGTCTATATACATATTCATAACAAATCCGTCATTTGATGTCATAAGATGCATCTTCGGCACAAGACCTATACCAAGACTTCCTATACAGGCACAACATCCGTAGTAATGATTGTCTTTCATTATACGAAATCCCCCGATTCCCTTTCCTCTTGTACCTTTTGTAAGAGGACTGTAACTGTCAAAGGGCATCGGTTCTATACACAGTTCGGGGTAATTTTCCCTGATTGAAGGTTCTACTGCTTTCTCTGTATTAAGCGAGCCAAGATATGCATTGAAGAAAGATATTTCAAAAGCGTCTGCATATTTGGGATTGCCCGTAACACAGGTAAGATTATAAAAAAACTTCATAAGAGTAACTGTCACACAGGTTTCCTGCATGGTATCCCCGTTGGTGGTATTTGCCTGACGGAATGATGAACAGTCAAAAAGTTCATGGGTGCATCCTGATGTACCTATCACTGTGAAATCCCTTTCAAGAATCCTGTCTGCAAAATTGGTAATAGATATAAGATACTTTTCTTCTTTTGTGATTCTATAAAGTTCCATAAGCCCTTCAAAGCAGGAAGTCATCTCATAAGCCTTTGTTACGGGATACTGGTAGGGATACAGTTTGTTTTCATAAGCAAGATTGAATATATTTTCCACATCTGTACCGCCAATATCGGCAATATAGTTTGCAAAGTCAAGATATGCCTTATTTTGTGTGATATTATAAAGTTTCACAACCGGCTCAAGTATTGATGAAGAATTAAGCCCTCTCCAGTGACGGGTAGCAGATGTAACGGGAAGTTTGCCTTCTTTCGCATCCCCTATTTTTGAAATGATATAATCAAGTTGTTTACACATGGAGGATATTATTCTTTCTTTCTGTTTTTCGTCATTACATATTTCCAGGAAATACTCCATACCAAGAAGAACATACTTTCTGCCCCACATATCCCATCCGTCAAATTCGTGAGATACATCATAGGATGAAATTCTTCCCAAATCATCCTGACAAGTTATAATATCGTCTATAGTATCAGAAAGAGTTTCATAGAGAACGGGATTTTTTGTATACGAATATACAAAACACGCCCCTCTCATCATCTTGCCCCAGTATT
>JAZSJF010000266.1:0-3636 GCA_045534195.1 Clostridia bacterium
AAGCAACCGAAGCCCCTGTAGTAACTATCACCACAGATGCTACACAGGTACAGACAGGTACAGATGTAACCGCTACAGTTTATGTATCAGGTCTTACAGGTAATATCGAAACAGGTAATGTTTCACTTCTCTTCTCAAATGCTGATGTTGCCCTTGCTGATATTGTTGCAGCAGACGGATTTGAAATCCTTTCAAAAGAAATTTCAGGCAACGAAATCTATGTTGTATTTACAATTAATGATGCTGCATACAATGCAGGTGCAGGAATCTTTAAAGTAACATTTGACACAACAGATTCTGATGTAAATGCTAAACTCGGTCTTGCAATCAAAGACTATGCTCTTACAAGAATTGTTGATATGGGCACATACAAAGAATACAAACCTGTAAATGCTGAAATCGGCGACAATGTAGAAGTAACAGTAACTGCCGGAGATGTATTGGGCTTTGATTATGAAGTTTCTTATGCATCAGGTAAGACAGCATTCTACACAGACGCTGAAGCAGTTGCAGATGTTAAGGTACTTGCTTACACAACAACAAACGGTGTAAGAGATCCTGAACAGACACCTCAGGATGTGACAGCGGCAGCATCAATTAATGCAAACAATGGTGTTATCACTGTTGACAAAGACGGTGTAAGAGTAACAACTCTCACATATACAATCTACGAAGTAGCATTCGATCAGACTGTTGCTATTGAAACAATCGGTTCAGTAGATGATGCTAAGTTTACAGACAATGTTACAGTTAAACTTGACGGTGTGGCTGTTAACAATGCAGTAGTAGTACTTGACGGCAGAAACATCAAGGTATCTGTAGCAGGTATTAAGGCAGAAGGCACATATGAAATCGCAGTAGCAGTTCCGGGTTATACAAAGGCTACATTAAATGTAGTAGTATCCAAGAAGGCTACACTTGATGGTTATGATGCAAAGGTTGTTACAGGATCCAAGATATACGCAGGTGACATCAACGGTGACAACAGAATTGACGCTGTTGACTTCTCAGATGTTGCAGGTAAATACGGTCAGGTTAAGGAAACTAAGTATGACCTCTACACAGGTAATACATCAGCTACTATCGATAACCTCGACGTAACAACAATGGCTCATTACTTCATTACACTTGCTCGTGGTCAGGTTTCTGCAAACGGTACAACAGTAACACCTTATTCAGGTAACTAAAATAATTAAATTTTAATTATTATATATCCAAAAAGAGCAGTTTATCTGCTCTTTTTGGGTAATAATAACAATAATTAGAATTATTGCCCTGTTTATGAAATAAGCGGCAATAAAAGAAATACATTGGAGGAAACATATATGAGAACAAAAAAATTATTTGCTTTTTTGCTATCCTTCATTTTAATAATTTCTTCGCTGCCATTGATCTCCTTTGCAGGAATATATGGCGCATATGATGATGTAAACGGAACTCTTGCAGTCGCATCATCTTCCACAGTGATTTACCCGGGGGATACAGTAGAGGTAACCCTTAAGGTTGATTTTGATACAAACAATCTGTCACAGATTGTGGCATTTGATCTTATTGGAACATACACAAATCTGACATTAACGGGCATAGAATTTCTTGGAAACAAAGCATCCACTGATATTCCGAATCCCGATGATATAGACCTTGTTGCAAACCTTACTGACGGATCACCTTCACTTAATGAAGCGATAAAGACAAATAAGTCTACTTTGATAAACAAATCAGGTAACGGTAAAATAAGTTATACAGCGATTTCTTTTCCGAATTCTGTATTTATTACCGAGGATGCAACTGAAGGAATTGCAAAACTTGTGAAGTTTGCCTTCACTGCAGGTTCTGTAGGAAGTGCAAGTATCAGTCTGAATGACTGTTATTTGAGAAAAGATTATACATATACAGATGATCACAGAGAACTGAAAGTTTCTCCGTTGACAATTACCATAACATCTTCTGTACCGGCTCCCGGCCCCGGCCCCGGCAGCGGTGGCAGCGGTGGCAGCGGTGGCGGTGGTGGTTCTTTGCCGATTGTAATTACTCCGCCTGCACCGGATGTACCCGGCACGGGAACAAAAAGAAAGTATGCAGATATCTATGATTCAGAATGGCATTACGAACAGATTGACAAACTTTATGACCAGGGTTATATAAAAGGTGCGGGAGTTGAAGAAGACGGTGCAATCGTTATTTCTCCAAGTGCCAATATCACCCGTCAGGAAGCGGCTAAACTCAGTGTAGATGCATTAAGACTTGAAGTTATGAACGGTGTACCCGGATTCAGCGATGACCATACTGCTGCTGAATGGGCTGTGCCATATATCTTTACTGCGGCGGCACATTCAAAAAGACTTATCAAAGGTTATCCGGAAGACAACAGTTTTAAGCCTTTAAACAATGTAACCAGAGCGGAATTTGCTACAATTATAATGAATACATTTGATTTTGTAATGCTTGAGGAATATGATATTACAATGTTTAAAGACAGCGAAGATATTACCTGGGCGGCGCCATATATCGCTACTCTTGTAAAACATAATATTGTTCAGGGATACGAAGATAAATGTTTCTATCCAAATAAATATATAACAAGAGCAGAAGCATTCATTATGATGTACAGAGCGTTGGATGCATTTGGTATGATAAAATAATCTGGACGGGCGGGTGTTGTCATCCGCCCGATTTTAAACAAAAAATAAGGAGAACACATATGAAAAAATTATCTGTTGTATTGATTTTATGTATGATAATTTCATCATTTTCTTATACAACTTTTGCGGCATTTGATAATATTGCGGGAAGTATTTCAACATCATCCCTTACAAGTGTTTATCCGGGTGACGAAATTACACTCAGTATATCTGTGGACAAAGAACAGTATACAGAATTGACAGCGTTTGATATTGTAGGATCACTTACAAATCTTACAGTCAAATCCTTTGAGTATTTACCCTCAAATAAACCATCACAACTTATTTCAACCGGAACAACAGGCAAGAATATAGATTTTACCGCAGTTTATGTTAATAATGTGGATATACCTGCCCTTCCTTCGGGAAACAGATTTATGATTGCCGAAATTAAAGTAACCGCAGACGCTGCAGGTACTGCCTCTGTTGAAATCGATGATAGTTTTGCCAGATTCAGTTTCGGCGAAGAAGATTCATTTAAAAGAAATGTCAGATTTTCTGATATTTCATTTACTGTATTGAGTCAGAGTTCAGGCGGAAACTCAGGCGGAAACTCAGGTGGAAGTTCAGGTGGAAGTTCGGGTGGAAGTTCGGGTGGAAGTTCAGGTGGCGGAACAAGTTTTGGCGGTGGTACTGTTGTTGCCCCTCCTCCGGTTGTTACCCCTCCGGTTGAAGAAAAGCCTGTTGCATGGAGTAACCCTTTTACTGATGTAAAACCAACAGACTGGTACTATGCATCTGTAGAGTTCGCAAACAAAAACAACCTTATGAAAGGTCTTACAGAGGATACATTCTCTCCAAATACATTAGTTACCAGAGCGATGTTTGTGACAGTGCTCTATCGTATGGAGGGTGAGCCTGAGGCAGAGTCAAGTGCATTTGCGGATGTGCCCAAGGGCTCATATTACGAAAAGGCAGTGGCATGGGCAAGTGCCAATAAGATAAGTCGGGTCGT
>JAZSJF010000097.1:0-2763 GCA_045534195.1 Clostridia bacterium
GCAACTGTAAGAGGATACTACGGTGATTATGATATCACAGTAAATGCCAACGGCAAGACAAAAACTGTAATGGCTGCATATCACAAAGGATATGATAATGTACTTGAAATTACAGTAGAGTAAACATACATAAATACACCCCACGGTTTCTGAATACCGTGGGGTAATTTATTTGATATATTTATTTAAAAATCTATCCAGTCACCAAATTTAATCATTGATGACTCAGTTATTTTATCTTTAATAAGATTATAATGTATATCAGTCCACATATCGTCCACTTTTCTGTGCACACCATAAAGATGAGAAACATAAATTTTTTTTGCATTGAATCTGTTTACAAAATCACTGAATTTTTCTGCATATGGATTATCCGACACATTAAGTGCATTCTGTTTACCCAACCATAAATGGGCAACAAGAATTTTTACAGCACCGAAATCAGGATATTCCTTGTCATAATCCCTCACATCAATCGGAAAAACATATTTGTCACCGTTAAACGTAATGCAGAATCCCACCTCAGGTACAACATTACACCCAAGTGTGTGAAAACTTTCAAAAAAATCAATATCAATACTCTTTATCCTTACTTTGTCCCCTGCCCTGACATTTATCACACTGTCCTTTTTGTGTTCAATGAAATCTGCACAATAAACAGAAATTTCTGAGGATATTTTGTCGATAAGTTCGGGATCATAATGATCCCTGTGCTTATGTGTTACAATCACAGCGTCACATAAATTAATTAAATCCAGAACACTCTTCTCCCCGTCTTTATCCACATTGTACAGAAACAGACAAGGATCAACGGCAATAACAGTATCATCAAATTTAATTATATAACTCGAAGGAGAAAAGAGTCCCATACCCGAGTTGGAATAATTCAACTTATCCTTTATCTTATTCACATATTCCGAATATGATTTATATTCTTCAATAGCATATTTGTGCCTTAAACACTGTTCATATCCTATATCCATTTATACACCTTCTCTCCCAAATGATTTTATCACAAAAAAACTTGCTTTTCAATACCGGATAATATATAATGTACCTGTATTGCAAAAAAGGAGAATATAAATGAAAAAAGTAATCAGTATTATCCTCATCTTTGTTATGACATTATCCGTCAGCGCATTTGATTTTGTGTATGCAGACAGTGATATCAAAGTGAATATTAACGGAAATATTCAAAATTATGATGTAATGCCCGTTATCGAAAACAGCAGAACGCTTGTACCTATGAGAGCAATATTTGAGGCACTTGGTGCTACTGTCCAATGGGACGATACAACAAAAACCGTTACAGGTACAAAAGGTGAAACAAAAGTTTCACTTCAGATTGGTAACACCTCTGCCAAAGTTAACCAAACTGAAGTTACACTTGATGTTCCTGCAAAAATCATCTCAGACAGAACCATGGTTCCCGTAAGATTTATTTCCGAATCTCTCGGATGCGAAGTCAACTGGGATGATTTGACAAAAACAGTTATTATCAAATCGGATTCAAAGAAACTTGCAGAGCTTAAAAGCACTCTTCACAGAAATATACCTGAAGAATTTGAAAAATCAAAAGATATGAAGGATATGTTCTACTTTGCCCCCGATGCAATAGATGAACAGGAAAAGCAGTATGCAGAAGTAAAGAAACTGGGAACTGTAGTATGTGACGAAGAAGAGTTCTTAAATGCAATGAGTCATACTCAGGGACCTGGATTCGGCAAATATGAAATCATAGATGTGGAAGGACAGCCTTTCAAAAAAGCACTAAGACTTACCTGTACATCTGTACCTGAAAAAGATTCAAAACTAATTGCAAAAACCAAGGCAACACCCGAAACCACTCCGGGCGGAGGTGTGGCAAAGGAAGACCAGATGCTACTTGCATACCGCTTCAGACTTGTTGAAGGCGGAAAAGACGGCAAAGCAACTGTAAAAGTACAGATTCAGCATCCGGAAAGCTACAAAAAAGCCCTCTTTGCAGAGGCAACTGCAGGCAAAGAATGGAAAATAGTATACATGCCGTTTAAAGGCGTAAAGGATGCTACCGACATTGGTATAAGATTTGGTTATGCAGAACAAGTGGTAGAACTCGGCGGTATCGAAATCATAAACTTCGGTCCTGATTTTGACGTATCAACCCTTCCTTACACAAGCGAAGAATACGAAGAACTGAAACTTGATGCATCCTGGAGAGAAGATGCATATAAAAGAATTGAACAATTAAGAAAAGGCGATTTTACAGTTGTAGTCAAAGATAAAGACGGAAATGTAATCCCGAATGCAGAAGTTGAGTTTGATATGTTTGAACACGAATTTCAGTTTGGCAATGCATACAAAGGTGCTATTATTTCTGACGAAAACTACATAAAATATCATAATATGAACTTCAATGCAGGTGTTAACGAACACGTTTTGAAATGGGCTCCATTCGAAAACAAGCCCGAAAGCGCACGTGCTCATGTTGACGCTGCAAAAAATGCCGGTGTTAAATACTTAAGAGGTCACGCAATTTTCTGGGAAAAGGATTTTGGTTCAGATGGTAAAACTTACCTCACACCGGAATATATGTTCACTGATGAAGTACTCAAAAACAAAGAGGTGTTTGACGAAAAATGCCGTCAGCACGTAGAAAGCATCTGTACTGCATTCAAAGGTGAAATGAATGACTGGGATGTTGTAAATGAAATTATAAGTGACAAAAAATTCCGTGAAGTCTGGGGAAGCGGAATATTCAAACAGTGGTTTGACTGGGCAAGA
>JAZSJF010000240.1:0-3591 GCA_045534195.1 Clostridia bacterium
ATATAGAGTTCAAAACATCCTTGCGTTACGCTGTCTCCAAAAAATGCAATGGTAACGTCAGGGCTGTTGTAAAGGTCCTTTGCTTTTGCCGCAATTTTTTTCATTATTTCCATAATACTTTCTCCTTTGTAGCTACTGTGATTTCAAATGAATAATTAATAAGGAATGCTGAATAATTGTGGTTGAAAATCACTAAGTGATTTTCTTTTATTTCAAATGCGGAGCATTTGTTCCTTAATTCTTCATTATTCATTTTTCAATATTCATTGAGTTCATTTTAATGAACTCATTTTAAAATTAGTGAACAATTTAGATGCCGATTATTTTTGATGAATTGACAACTCCGTTGTCATGAATTGGCTAAAGCCATGAATTCTCGCTACGCTCCATGAATTGAATTGCCTTTTAATGCACGAAGTGCAATTCATGAGCCGTCAGGCTCAATTCATGAAATTTTTAATTTTCAATTCATGCCGTAAGGCAATTCATTGAGTTTGCTTTGCAAACTCATTTTATCACAAAATGCATATTTTTTCAAGTAATATATTTATCAATAATACTCAATGCGCATTTAATTCCGTCTATTGCAGATGAGGTTATCCCCCCTGCATAACCGGCACCTTCACCGCTGGGATAAATACCACGGATATTTGATACAAACTTTTCATTCCTCAGTATTCTTACCGGTGATGAACTTCTTGCCTCAACACCCGTAAGTACCGCCTCACTGTTATCAAATCCCTTAAGCCGTCTGCCCATTTCTCCAATGGCTTCCTTCATAGAATCTGTGATATATCCGGGAAAAAGTTTGTTCATATCATAAGGTGTGACACCGGGACGGTATGACGGTTTTATATCATAAAAACTGTCGCTTACCTTTCCTTTGAAAAAATCCCCTACTTTCTGTACCGGTGCATAATAATTGCCGTTTCCTGCATCGAATGCCCTTTTTTCGTACATTCTCTGAAGTTCAATCCCCGCCAGAGGATGCGAATCGGGAAAATCGTCAGGAGTAACACTTACCAGAAGAGCAGAATTTGCCTTTTCTTTATCGCGGGCGAAATAACTCATTCCGTTTGTGCATACCATACCATCTTCACTTGCGGCTCCCACCACAACACCGCCCGGGCACATACAAAAAGTATATACTCCTCTGCCCGTCTTTGCATGATGCGAAAGTTTGTAGTCTGCCGCTCCCAGATACGGACTGTCTGAAAAATCCTTGTATTGTGCTCTGTTTATATCCTTTTGCAGATGCTCAATTCTCACACCCACAGAAAACGCCTTACCAATCATCTCAAGACCTTTTTTGTAAAGCATATCAAAAGTATCCCTTGCACTGTGTCCGATGGCAAAGACCGCATCAGAGCATGGATATTGATCTTTGTCTGTAATTATCTTTGTAATCTCATTGTTTTTTATTTCTATGTCACAGACTTTTTCATTAAAATGAAATTCTCCGCCCATAGAAATAATCTTTTCTCTTAAGTTCTTTACAACAATTCTCAACTTATCTGTGCCGATATGAGGTTTAGCCTGATACAAAATCTCATCCGGTGCTCCGCATTCAACAAATACACGCAATACCTCTTCCTTGTAGGGACTTGATATAAGAGTGGTCAGTTTGCCGTCAGAAAATGTACCCGCTCCTCCTTCGCCAAACTGAACATTACTATCGCTGTCAAGTGAAGATGTATCAAAAAACAAATCTATCTTTTTTGTCCTTTCATCCACTCTGTCCCCTCTTTCAAACACAATGGGACAAAGGCCTGACATTGACAATACATATGCACAAAAAAGCCCTGCCGGTCCGCTTCCTACAACTACGGGACGGTACGGACATTCGGATTTCGGCACATTGAGTCTGTGTATTTCTTCCTCTTCCCCTTTTTTCAGAGCATCAACCGAATACACAAAAGAAACACTGCCGCCTCTTGCATCCACAGATTTCTTTTTTATAATTATTTTGTCTGAAACAAATCCCGCTTTTTTGTCCGCTTTGCTTTTGAGCATTTCGTATGTGTGATCAACGGGAAGTTTGATTGAATTTATAATCATTATACATTTACCCCTTTAAAAAGGCTTAACTTAAAGTTTCTGCGGCACTTCTGCCTGCAACTGCACCTGAACTCCACGCCCACTGAAGGTTGAATCCGCCGCAATCCCCGTCAATATCAAGAACTTCACCGGCAAGATAAAGCCCCGGAACAATTCCGGACTCCATAGTGGATGGGTTAAAGTCAGCAGTTTCTATACCGCCTGCAACTACCTGTGCAGATTCAAATGAATTTGTCCCCGATATTTCAAATCTCCAGTCAGAAATAAGGGTTGCAAGTTTGTAGAGAATATTATCATTGAGAATGGTTGCATTATGAGTAAGTTTTTCTTCCGTAATATCCTTTATAAGTCTTATCCCGACAAATTTGTTCATCATACCGAGAAGATAGTTTTCAAGAGGAACATCTCTCCTTCTTGACAAAAGATGCATATATATTTCATCAACGGATTTATCAGGCATAAGATTAAGTGAAATTTCCGAAACATTCCCATTAGAAACGCCTTCGGACATTATCCTTGATAACGAAAATACAGGCGGACCGGAAAGACCGTATTCGGTAAAAAGCACCTCACCATACTCTTCTCTGATGAAGTTTCCGGACACATAAGCCGAAGCCTTCGCCATTACTTTGACACCTTTCATAGATGCGCACTTTTTGTCCGCGGTTTTCAGTTGAACAAGAGCAGGAATGAGATTTGTCTTTTTGTGTCCCAGATTTTCCACAACAGAATATGAACCGTTGACATCTCCTTTTATACCGGCTATACTTCCGGTTGCAAATATAACTTTTTTTGCATTGAACACCTTTCCGTTTGCACAATACAAGAAAAATATTCCGTCTTTTACTCTTATCTCCTTACAATCAGTATCACAGAACACCTGGCATTTTGTCCTGTCAAGTTCATATCTCAAAGCATCAACTACACTGGAAGCCTGCAGACTGTATGGATAAACTTTTCCATCATCTTCAGTCTTTGCCACCACGCCGATACTTTCAAAAAAGTCCATAGTTTCGTATACATTCATCTTTGAAAGCGCACTCATCACAAACCGCGGATTTTTGCCGTGATAGTTGGAAACATCAGCATTTATATTTGTAAGATTGCATCTGCCGTTACCGGTAACGAGAATCTTTTTTCCCATACGGTTATTCTTTTCAACCAGACATATTTTTAACTGAGGATTGGTTTTGTGTGCATATATTGCAGAAATAATTCCGCTTGCACCGCCACCTATTACAATAACATCGTACAACACACATATCACCCCATTTTAATAAATTATAGCCTTTTTTGTGGTGCTTTGTCAAGGTTGACTATTGTAATGAATTGGGGTAAAATATCATATGAGGTGATTATTTATGACAGTATACGAAGCAATAACCAAAAGACGAACAATAAGAAAATATAAACAGGATAAGATAAGCGATGAAATTCTATTGAAACTTGTAAATTCTGCAAGGCTCTGCGCTTCTGCAGCAAATATCCAGCCACTTAAATATATGAAGTCGGAGGCCAAGGCGGTCTTAGGAA
>JAZSJF010000280.1:0-2788 GCA_045534195.1 Clostridia bacterium
GGAGCAGTATGAACACAACCTGTACCTGCTTCAAGAGTTACATGGTCACCAAGGATAACCAATGAATCTCTGTTGATAAACGGATGGAAGCAAGTAATGTTTTCAAGTTCGTCACCTGCAAATTCCTTTACGATTTCTGCATTTTCTATATTTGCTCTTTTTACAAAGTCATCCATAAGGTCTTTTGCGATAACAATATATTCATCGTCAACCTTAATCAATGCATATGTGTATACAGGATTTACACAGATAGCCACATTACCCGGAAGAGTCCATGTAGTTGTTGTCCAGATAACGAAAGAAATCTTTTCTTTGTCAAATCCTTCAAATACACCTTTATCGTCGTTAACTTTGAACTTAACAAAGATTGAATTTGTTGTATCTTCGTTATATTCGATTTCTGCTTCTGCCAATGCAGTCTGACAGTCAGGACACCAGTAAACAGGTTTAAGACCTTTGTAAATCACACCGCTGTTTGCCATTCTGCCAAACACTTCAATCTGACGGGCTTCAAACTCCGGCAAAAGAGTGATGTACGGATTGTCAAAATTACCTATTACACCAAGACGCTTGAACTGTTCTTTCTGACTTTCGATATATTTCATAGCGAAGTCATTACAAATCTTTCTGAATTCAAATGTAGATACATCATCCTGATTGATTTTGAGTTTTTTGATAGCCTGGACTTCGATAGGAAGACCGTGAGTATCCCAACCCGGTATAAACGGTGCACGGTATCCGTCCATATTTTTGAATCTTACGATGATATCTTTAAGAATCTTATTAAGTGCGTGTCCAAGGTGAATATCACCGTTTGCAAATGGCGGTCCGTCGTGAAGAATAAAGTCAGGTTTGCCTTCATTCTTCTCCATAAGTTTGAAATACAATTTTTCGCTGTCCCATTTTTCTACCATTTTTGGTTCTTTTTCACTGAGATTTGCTCTCATTGAAAAGTGGGTTTTTGGCAGATTAAGGGTTTGTGAATAATCCATCTGATTTTCCATTTTGTTTCTCCTTAAATCTAATATATTATATAAAATTAATTATTTTCCTGAGTTTGTTCATTCTGAAGTTGGTTTAAAACTGCTTTGAATGTAGCGGCGGTTTTTGACTTGAATATACTGATCTCTTTTTGAAGTTGTTCATATTCCGCCTGTATCTTCACAAGTTCATTGTTTGCATTATCAATAATCTCTCTGGATTTCTGAGTAGCACGGTCTATGATAATCTCCGCTTTTTCTTCGGCTGTCTTTGTTACATCTTCGGCAGTCTTCTGCGCAACGACTATTGCCTCGTGCATAGTATTTTCCATATTTTTGTATGTAGAAAGGCTTTCTTCAAGATGAGCAATCTTTTCACGGGATGTGAAACTTTCTTTATACAAAACTTCATAATCCGCAAGAATTTCATCAAGAAAAGCATCTACTTCTGCTTTGTCATAACCTGAAAAAGATTTCGAAAAAATCTTATTCTGAATATCAAGAGGTAAAAGCATGGCACATTCTCCCTATATATAATATTTTATCTTTATGTGTATTCTGCCTTTTTTTGTAAGTTGATTGTCGGTAAAAATCTTACCTTTACCTACACCTCTTACAGAAATAACATCACCTGACGACACTCTGGCAGAAGGATTGTCGCCCGGATTATAATTGAGAAATACTCTCTTTTCTCTTATAAATTCACTTGCCGCAGTACGGGACTTTTTTGTAAAAGCACTTACCACACAATCAAGCCTCATACTTGACACGGTATAATCCTCTTCTCTGAAACGTTTATTGTCATCAAATACAAGTTCCTCATAAAAAGGCTCTACCGTCACTTTGTTATTATTGACTTTATCAAGATTATATATTATATAATCTGCCATATCTTCCATACAGAACAGTATGGCATATGTATCAAAAATAACAATATCCCCAGTCTTTGCTCTGTTTATGCCGAGAGAAAGAACAGAACCGAGATAATCTCTGTGAGTTGCAACTGATTTGTTTTTTGAATAAATCTTAAGCGGAACAATGGGATAACTGTGATATCCGGGATCAAACTGTCCGAATACCGCAATACATCTCTCTGCATCATCATATCCGCCGCAAAAATCGACTGCCGCATCCTTTCCGAAGCATTCTCTGACTCTCGCACACTCATATGGGGTAAGAAAGTCAGAAAAAGCAGGTTGATTTATCTTGTCGCTTTTCACACACAGATCATACATATGAGAAAACATAAGTTTCTCTTCTGTGTCTTTTGCACACTTTAAGATATCGGCTTTATTCATCAGATGTCTGATTCTTCATAAGCAACTGCTGATTTGATTGCTTCGCCGTATTCACTCATAATACTTACATTGTTTGGAGTGATAAGGATGATGCCTGCAGCAACTTTCTGCATACTTCCGTCAAGAGCACATATTGCGCCTGAAAGGAAATAAATAATCTTGGATGCAACATCACTTGTAACCTTTTCAAGATTAACCACAACAGGTTTTCTTTCTTTAAGATGTTTAACTATTTCCTGTCCTTCTGAATATGTAGTAGGCTGCAAAATAACAACCTTCATCTGAGATGACTGATTCATATGAACTACTTTATTCTTTTTTGGTAATATTTCCTGCTTTGTTTCAACTACAGTTTCTTCTGTTGTTTCTTCCACCTCGTCATTCACAAGACCAAAAAAACTACCTACCTTGTTAATAATGTTCATTTGTTATCTCCCCTTAAATTTTATATTTTAAACATTTTGCTTCCTACACGAATAATGTTTGCTCCTTCTTCAATTGCTGTTTCAA
>JAZSJF010000198.1:0-4523 GCA_045534195.1 Clostridia bacterium
CGCCTGCGGCTATCATATTGTATATGGACTTGTCAAGAACATTAATTTTCCCCATATAACTTACATACCTTTTTCTGTAGTTTATAAATTTCGTTCAGCGCTTCAATCGGTGTAAGAGTGGATACATCATAATTTTTGATAGTATCTACAATATCGTCACAAAGTTTTTCTCCGTCTTGTTTTTCTTCTCTTACCGAATATTCTCCGATAATCTCACCGTTTTCTATACGCCTTAATACATCTTTTGCTCTGTCTGTCACTTCATCGGGCACACCTGCAAGTTTGGCTACTTCTATACCAAAACTGTCATCTGTACCGCCTTTTACAATCTTTCTTAAGAATGCTATGTCGTCGCCTTTTTTCTTTACAAGAATTGAATAATTTTTCACTCCCTGTATAGAATTTTCCAAAGCGGTAAGTTCGTGATAATGTGTGGCAAAAAGTGACTTTGCACCGATTTTTGCCGAATCACTTAAATATTCAACAACTGCCCATGCTATGGACAATCCGTCAAATGTAGATGTACCTCTGCCTATTTCATCAAGGATAAGAAGACTCTTTCGTGTAGCGTTCTTCAGGATGTTTGCCACTTCATTCATCTCTACCATAAATGTACTCTGTCCTGCTGCAAGGTCATCAGATGCCCCCACTCTTGTAAATATCTTGTCCACCACTCCCACATGGCAATATGATGCAGGAACAAACGAGCCGATCTGCGCCATAAGACATATAATGGCGGTCTGTCTCATATATGTAGACTTACCTGCCATATTTGGCCCTGTGATTATGGCAAATCGGTTTTCATCGGTATCAAGATAAGTATCATTTGGAACAAACAGACTGTCGGTCATAAACACCTCAACAATAGGATGTCTGCCGTCTCTTATATCTACTATGTCGGAATTATCCACAGTAGGTCTGACATAGTTGTTATTCGATGCAACTGTTGCCAGAGCACACACAGCATCAAGCACCGAGATAAGTTTTGCACAGAGTTGAAGTCTTTCTATATTGTGAAATACTGCATTTCTTACGGAAGTGAAATCCTCATATTCAAGGGCAAAGATTTTTTCTTTTGCGCCGAGGATTGTAGACTCGAGTTCTTTAAGTTCCTGAGTAATATATCTTTCACAATTTGTAAGAGTTTGTTTTCTTATATAGTGATCAGGTGCTTTGTCAATATTTGACTTTGATATTTCGATATAATATCCAAACACCTTGTTGTAAGAAACTTTAAGATTTTTTATACCTGTTGTTTCTCTTTCTCTTCCTTCGATTTCTGCAATGATACTTGCGGAATTGCCTGCTATCTCCCTTAATGAATCGAGTTTTGCATCAAATCCCGCTTTTATCATACCGCCCTCTTTTATGGTAATGGGGGCGTCTTCCACAAATGCAGAATCAATGAGTTTGTATATATCATCCAGCGGATCAAAGTTTGAATGGATATTTTTTATCAGATCGCTCTCTGAATCAGATATAAGACTGATTATATCAGGGATGCATCTGATGGAATTCTTCAATGATACAAAATCCCTTGCATTGGCACTCTGATATACAATCTTGGATATAATTCTTTCTATATCGGTAATCCCTCGAAGAAGTCCTGCAAGTTCCTCTCTCTTATATGGATTTGCCTCCAATTCCTCTACCGCATCAAGTCTTAAGTTGATTTCTTTGGAATCAATAAGGGGTTGTTCCACCCACTTTTTGATAAGTCTGGAGCCCATAGAGGTCTTTGTCTTGTCGAGAATACCAAGAAGCGATCCTTTTTTTGTTTTGTCACGAAGAGTTTCCGTGATTTCGAGATTTCTTCTGGAAGATGCGTCTATCTCCATATATTCTTCTGTCAGATAGAAAGAAACTTTGTTTATGTGAGATAAATCCACCTTTTGTGTTTCATTAAGAAACTTGAGAGATGCACCAACTGCTCTTTTTGCAAAGTGTCTGTCAGAAAGTTCATTTGTGCTTTCTGATGCCATACCAAACTTCTCGGATATTTTCCAGGTGCTCATATCCTCATCAAAACTTGAATCAGGATAATATGACATATAGAAGTTGAACTTGTTTTTGAGATTGGCAAATAACTTCTTAAACTTTACGGCTTTGTCATTCACAACGATTTCTGTAGGAGAAAAGCAGGCAAGTACATTTATAAGTCTTGCTTCTGCCATATCGTTTCTGCCTTCTGTACAGAACATTTCTCCGGTGGAAACATCAGTGAAACACACGCCGAAATCGTGATCGTCAATATAGACTACTGCAAGATAATTGTTGTCGCTTCCGCTAAGAACTGCATCCATATTTGCAGTACCGGGTGTAATAATTCTTATTACTTCGCGTTTCACAATATCCTTTGCCACAGACGGATCTTCCATCTGTTCGCATATTGCTACTTTGTAGCCTTTTTTCACAAGTTTTGCTATATAGCCCTGAGCACTGTGAAACGGAACACCGCACATAGGTGCCCTCTCTTCCAGACCGCAGTTTCTGCCTGTAAGTGTAAGTTCCAGTTCTCTTGAAGCAGTTTTTGCATCATCAAAAAACATTTCATAGAAGTCTCCGAGTCTGAAAAACACTATACAGTCTTTATGTTGTTCTTTTATCTCCAGATACTGTCTCATCATAGTAGTGAGACCTGATTTTTGTTGCATGGTAAATCTCTCTTTCGTAAAAAAATTAACTATCTATTAGTGGCATCCTGAACAACTTGAACATCCTGAACAATCTCCGCCGCAGCCTGACTGTTCTTCACCTGTAATGTAGTATGAAAGGATTGTGTTCACCTGATTCATAAGGTTTGAGAAGTTCTGCTGAGCCTGAATATATCTTGCGATACTTGGGTTCTTTATAATCTTTCCGAATGCCGCCTGAGCCTTCACATTGAGTTCTTCGTATTTTTCTTTTGTGATATTGGGATCAGATGCTTCTTTTGCAAGTTCTTCCTGAGTATTGTGATACTCCATCATAAGTTCCACTGCTTCTTTATCATCAAGCTGTGCTGCTTCTGCTTCTTTGTACTCTTTGAGTTCATCGCTTTCTTTGATGAGCATACCCAATTCCTTTGCTTTTTCGATAATCTGTGACATTTTTATAATCTCCTTTTATTTTTATTCACACAAATCTCCATACAATGACCATGTATGGGCTGTGGTTATTTTGATATTTACAATATTTCCTTTAAGACTTTCGTCACCTTTGAAGTGGACAAGTTTGCCTCCGTCTGTTCTTCCTGTGAGATACTCCGGGTTGTTTTTGCTTACTCCCTCTACAAGAACAGGATAAACATTGCCCTCGTATTCTTTGTTTATTTCGGCAGAAATAGTATTCTGCAATTCAAGCATTCTGTCAAAATTTGCTTTCTTTTCTTCTGCGGTGATAACATCATCCATCACGGCAGCAGGTGTACCTACTCTTTTTGAGTAGATGAAAGAAAATATAACATCATATCTTACTTCTTCAAGAACTTTCATAGTGTATTCAAAGTCCTCGGTAGTTTCTGTCGGGAAACCCACGATGATATCAGAAGTGAGAGTGATATGAGGAATTTTTGCTTTGACTTTTCTGATTTTTTCCAGGTATTCATCCCGAGTATATTTTCTGTTCATTGCTTTGAGCACTCTGTCACTTCCGCACTGAATGGGAAGGTGAAGTTGCTTACACACTTTTGGTGTTTGTGCAATGGTATCAATAAGTTTGTCACTTAAGTCTTTTGGATGACTTGTCATAAAGCGGATTCTCTCAATTCCATCTACCTTTGCAACTTCTTTCAGCAAATCGGCGAAATCAAGACCGTCCTCAATATCCTTGCCGTATGAATTAACATTCTGTCCCAAAAGGGTGACTTCCTTTACTCCGGATTTCGCAAGATCATCAACTTCTCTCAAGATGTTGGCTACATCTCTGCTTCTTTCTCTTCCTCTCACATAAGGCACTATACAATATGTGCAGAAATTATTGCACCCATACATTACCGAAACGCCCGCACACACACTGCCATCTCTGTGGATAGGAATTTCTTCCGCAATGCATCCGTCTGAATTCCTGGCATCTATAACTCTCTTTTCATCATTAAGCGCTCTGAAAAGAATCTCCGGGAAGCGGTAAAGTGCATGAGTTCCGAATATAAGATTTACAAAGGGGAACGACCGTCTGATTTTTTTTACGATATGTTCCTGTTGAGTCATACATCCGCAAACTCCGATAATAAGGTCGGGATTCTTTTTTTTGATATTTTTGAGTGCACCGATATTGCCAAAAACCTTAAGTTCCGCATTTTCTCTTACGGCGCAGGTATTGTAAATGATAACATCCGCACGGGATTTGTCATCGGTAATGACATATCCCATATCCGAAAGCATCCCCTGAAGTTTCTCTCCGTCATTCACATTCTGTGCACATCCGTATGTTTCTACAAATGCATAGTATGTTCTGTCTTTGTTTTTAATTATTGATTTTATATTGCGACAAAACTCTTTTTGTCTTGAAATCTCCTCTTTGGAGACTATAATTTCTTCTCTTTT
>JAZSJF010000053.1:0-2757 GCA_045534195.1 Clostridia bacterium
GGAAGAGAGAATCTTAACTGCAATATCATATGAACCGTCAAATTTATATACCGCATATTCAGCCTTTGTACCTGCTTCAATTGCTTCTACGGAGAGATTATCAAAGTAAAGTGTATCTGCTATCTGGTCAGTAGCACCAAACTGTGAAATCTGCAAACAGTTTTTCAGTGTGTTTCCGGCGTTTTCTATAACAAGGTTATCTATGCTTTCTGATGTAATTTCACAAAGAATCTGAACTTTTGTCCATGTATCCCAAGGAATATCTATATTTGCAACAGCAGTATCATCATATGATAATCTGTACTTGTAGATGTTTCCCATAGGTCCGTTGAAACTTGTCATAAGTTTAACAGGCTTTGTTATATCAACTGATACAGGTTCTGCAGATGCATAATCTTTGTCTGATACTTTGTATGCACCCATTTTTGAATCTGCATATACATAATAGGAAATAAGCATCTTTTTACCTACATCTGCTTTGGATGGGTGAGAACCGAAGATATTGTCCATTCTTACGGAAGCATTTTTGTTGTAAAGACCTGATGCTACAAGCATATGCTTACCTGAATATGCTTTCGGAAGAGTGAAAGATGTTCTCTTTGCAGTGCTTGATGCAAGTCTGTCTGCCGCACTGAGATGCTCTGAAGTAGAGAAGTATTCAGTTTCTCCATAACCAATACCGAATGTTGCATTTGTTACACCTGTATCGCCGAGAGATGAATCACCTGTAAGGTGATATTTGCCCAATGCAGTACCTGCTGTAGGGTATACATATTCGTATGTTTTGTTTCCGTCGTAAGTAACAGAACCAATTGTATATTTGCTCTTGTCATTTGGGTTTAAACTGTCTTTGTATGTCATTTTTTCTTCGCCGAGTACACCGGGGTCTGCTTCTTTAATTTTTGTAACATAAGGCAGTTTTGTTTCTGTGGAAGTTGATGGTTTATAATCACTACCGCCGTTAACTGTTAAATCAGTTCCGTTTATAGAGTACTTTTTGTCCGAATCTCTGAAGTTTTCAAAAGTTTCAGTATAGGAAAGGGTACTTTCTACAGGAAGATTGTTGTTTCTGATTCGTTCATATTTGATTTTTCCGATGAAACATGTTTCAGGATATGGACTTGAAACTGCTCCAATAGTATCGGAATTCATTTCAGCACCGAATTTTATAGAGTCAATTGTTGTATCGGAATATGTATAATACCCAACAATTGTCGTCCATTTGTTTACAGGAACATGGAGATTTGGATTAATGGTTGTACCGGTACCTGAACCTGTTGTAAGATTGAAGTAATATTTGAAAGAATCTGCACAGGTGTTGTCTACAGGTACTTTTGTACCATCAAGGTTAACATGACTAACCATATCTGTGATACAGATTTCCATCGATATTCTTACTACTTCGTTTTTTGCAAACAATGTTTGATCATGAATATCGTTAATTCTGAACATAGCAGCAGCACCATTGGTCTGGCTAAACACAAGATAACTGTCATTCATAGAAGGATTCTCCAGAAAAGGATACTTCGCTATGATATCTTCTTTTGATGCAACATCAAATTTTGACGTAGGTTTGGGGAATAATTTGCCTGATTCAGGATCCTTATATTGATTACCGCTGTTTCCGTGTGTCGGATTTATTGCTATTGATTTCCCTGCTGATGTTGTAATCTTACCACTATTGTAGGTTGACATATCAATTACAAGAGCCGGTTCCCAGTTGTCGCCCTTCTGTGATTCAAGTTCTGCAAAACTCTCTGCAGATGTTTTTGCACTCACTATCGATGGGCACACTGCCAATGAAAGTACAATTGCAATTGTAAGAATGATTGATAAAAATTTCTTCATGTTTGCATCTCCTTTGGTAGAAAATATTTTTAATCATTATATAACAAAGTAATTATATCATACAAAATACTAAAAATCAAGAAAAGTTTTTCAACTTTTTGTAGAAAATTTCAAAAAAATATGTGCACAATTCACAAAGGGGAATTTATGCACATATGTGTAGTAGATAATTTGATTTGCATACACTTCTGAGATCCTTCGGTTACGATCAGGATGACGGACAGGTGTGAGGATATACTGTGTTTGCTCTTATAAGTTTATCCCCCTGATATTCAAGCCTTAAATTGAAAAATGGTTTGTCCTCAAAAAGATACTCAAGAAATATCCTGTCACCTTCCCACAGGGGGAGATTGAGAATTTCTGATTTGTCAATCCATTTAAGTTCACCTTCGTCACATTGGATAAGATTGCCCGAAAATCCTTTGCAAACATAAAGATGCATCTCTTCAGTTTCATATATATCTGATGCAAAAGTTACAATGCCCTTAAATTCGTAGTCGGTGAGAATCAGACCTGTTTCCTCCTTCGCTTCGCGCAGAAGACATTCTTCGCTTGTTTCACCCGGGAGGAATTTCCCTCCGATACCAATCCATTTGCCTTCGTTGATGTCGTTTTTCTTCTTTGTACGGTGGAGCATAAGATATGAACTGTTTTTTTCAATATAACAAAGGGTAGTTTTTATCATTTCTGCCTCGCTTTCACAATGAATGATGAACCCTCTGTTTCGTTTGATGGCTTTATCCGGATATCTGCACCGTATTTATCTTTGAAGTACTCTATGTTGCATCTTTTTTGTCCGGTTGCCTTCGATACATAACGGGGATTTACATATACATCGTATGATACTTTTTTTTCAGATGATATATGGTTTTCGAGTCTGGTTCTGAATATTCTTGATTCTGCAAGTTC
>JAZSJF010000398.1:0-4155 GCA_045534195.1 Clostridia bacterium
TATATTCAGAGGGGGCTACTCCCACAATCCTTTTGAACTCACGGGAAAGGACAGAACTGTCTGCATATCCCGACAGTTCGGCAATTTCTCTTAATGTGTAGTTTCCCGAACAGATAAGTTCTTTTGTATACTCGATTTTCAGATTGTTTATGTATTTGATGGGGGACAGAGTGGTGTGCTTTTTGAACAATCTTCTGAAATATCCCTCACTTACTTTGCAAAGTTCACACAAAAAAGGTATGCTTATTGTTTCTTTTGTGTAATTGTTGTGTATGTAGTTTATGGCAGGCATAAGTATTTGTATGCTTGATTTAGATATATAGCCCGATTCATACTCTTTTTCCAGATTATACAGGATTTCGTAGAGCAGCGAAGCACATATTTTTTTGTATCCTGCTTTTTTTGCCTTCCAGTGATTTTTTGCATCATTGAACATATTGTAAAAATTACTTTTGTTTTTTACCTTAAAGATAAAAGGTTCAAACTCCAAATCATTTGCAAGTAAAAAGTTGATTGCAAAGCAACCCTTGGCATTGTTTTCAACAAACGGTACTGAATAATCCGAGCCTTTCGGCATATAAATTATAACTCCTGATGATCTTTTGAAAGGTTTTTTGCCTTCAAAACAGTATTCCAGAGAGTCTTGGGGGTAGAATGCGATACCATGACTTTGTCTGTCTGAACATACAAAATCTGATTTGCTGGGTTCCACATAGTCGCAGAATGTTATGTTTGAAATTATATGATTATATTTTATAAATTCATTCACAAAATCACACACCTTTCTTTATATAATATAAAGTCACATATAATTTTTGTCAAGATAATTCCAATAATTACAGGTTTGAAATTGCAAAACTAATCCGTTTTCTCCATTGACGGATTGTCAATAAGAATCTACAATATCTATGCAAAGTGCTTCATTAGTTGGGGCGAAATAATCAAACAAAAGGAGAACAAAAATGAAAAAATTATTATCGGTTATTTTATGTGTGTCATTGATTTTTTCAATGGCGGTATCATCTGTGGCTTTGGCATCAGATGAAATCAATGTAACTATTAACGGTGTTAAACAAAATTATGATGTAATGCCCGTGATAGTTGACGGAAGAACTCTTGTACCAATGAGAGCAATCTTTGAATCCCTCGGTGCAGAGGTTGGTTGGATAGACCATTCAAAGACAGTTACAGGAACAAGAAATAACAAAACTGTCAAACTTAATATTGACGAAAACCTTGCATATATCAACAGACAGGAAACTATCCTTGATGTACCTGCTACGATTATCAATTCAAGAACAATGGTGCCTGTAAGATTTATATCCGAGATGCTTGGCGAAAAGGTAGAGTGGGATGCGGCTACAAAGACAGTAATGATTGATTCTGATTATGTAAGAAATGTTGCAATCCAACCGGGACTCAAACCTCTTACAAACAATATTCACAGAAATATCCCAAGAGAATTTAAGACTTCATCAAATTATGAAGATATATTCTATTATGACAATTCCAAGGGTAAGGTAGAACTTCCGTCAGACGGCGTTGTGCTTTTGGATATGGATAATTTTATTTCCGCAGCAAGTAAGGACCCGGAATACGGCATAGTAGAAAAAGCCGTTGTTGACGGAGAAGATGTTGCAAAGATTACAGTCAAGAAGGATATGAAAAGTACATCAAGTTGTATTTTTAATTTCAAAAAACTCACAAACTTCAAAGAAAATGATACTCTTGTATTGTCATTTGATGTTAAATTGACCGAACCTTCAGAAAAAACACATTACATACAGGTACAACTTCAGGAAGAAACATCAGGTAAATATAATAAGAATATATGGCAGACATTCAAAATTGATAATGACTGGAGTACTTATGTATATGGCGTAACCGCAAAGGACGGGTATGATTCCTTTGGTTTCAGACCGGGTATGTACAAAGGTGAAGTGCTTGTCAAAAACTTCAAAATAGTAAACTACGGAAATCAGATTACTGCTGACCAGGTAGCAACTACAAGAATGCCTCTTTCTGATTGGAAGTTATTATACGAAGAAGGCTTGCAGAATATTGGCTTTGATGAAGAATATGATCCTCAATATTCTTCCAAGGATGCACAGTGGAGAAAAGAAGCATTTGAAAGAATAGAGCAGCACAGAAAAGGAGATTTCAAAGTAGTTGTCAAAGACAAAGACGGAAATGTTATTCCTGATGCAGATGTGAAATTCTCAATGTTTGAATCAGAATACAAAATCGGTACTGCTATTGACGGAAATATCGCCAAAGTGACTGAACTTCAGGATAATCTCAATAAATACTTCAATACAGTTGTTAACGAACATCACCTTAAATGGGGCCCTTATGTAGAAGATCCTTCTGCTGCACAGACACAGATTGACTGGGCGAAGAAACTTGGTATGAAGCATATCAGAGGACACGCATTTGTATGGGAAAAGCCTATGGGTTCTGATGGCAAAACTCCTCTTGTGCCAACCATCGTTCTCAAAGATGACGGAACAGTAATTGACGACAAAGAACTTCTCCAGAAACAGATAAAAGAATGGATATACCGTCTTGCATTTGATTTCGCAGGTGAAATCGATGAATGGGATGTTGTAAATGAAATAACATCCAAATTTGCCTTCCGTGACAAACACGGTGACGATATGATGAAAGACTGGTTTGAATGGGCTAAAGAAGGAACAACAACTTCAAGAATGGTTTATAATGATTTTGCTCATTCATATTCGGGACAGTTGGTAGATAACATATACGAAAATATGGTTAAGTATGCCAAGTATTTCAAAGAAAACAATGTTCCTGTAGATACTATAGGATTTCAGTCTCACGAACCTGTTACACAGCGTGGTAAGTTCTGGTTTGACAGTCCTGAAGTAACATATAATGTGTTTAAATTGTTTACCGATATGGGATACAAGACTATGGTGACAGAGTACTCTCACGATACTCCGAATGAGAAATTCCAGGCAGAATTTTTGAGAGATTATTATATCGTTGCATTTTCTGTACCGGAAAATCTCGGCTTCACATTCTGGGAGTTCTGGGATACTGTAAGTTTTGCAAAGCACTCTCCGATATTCAGAGATGACTGGACTATGCATCCTGCAGGAGAAATACTTTTTGACCTTGTGTACAATAAATTCTGGACACATGATACCACTGTCAAGACAAGTGCAGACGGCAGTGCATCTATAAGAGGTTTCTACGGTGACTATGATGTGACAGTTACTCACAACGGAAAGACAAAAACTCTTTCTTGCGCATATCACAAAGGATATGACAATGTGCTTGAATTTGTGATTGAATAGTAATTAAATTTACAGGGGATGTAAAATGTTTTGCTTTTCATCCCCTTTATTTAATCTTATGAAGGATGATTAATATGACATTCAAAACTTATTTTGATGATCTTGACTATCTTAAAAATAAATATCACAAAGCGGATGAACCCTTCAATTCACTTAACTACAGAGCCTTCCCGGGGTGGGAATACGATAGTGATACGGGAATGGAGGTTTCGGAAATCCGTTCTGATATTGAAAAAATGGTATCAGATATGGAAGGAGAACCAAATTCTCTTATAAAAGCAAGAACCTTTGAATATGTACTCGACAACACTATGATTGATGCCAATGAAAAGGATTATTTCATCGGACTTCACGCCTGGAACAGAATAATGCACAAATTTACCATAGGTAAGTGGTGTAAGGAGATTGCCGATAATTTTTTGCCTGATGAAAAAAACAAAACCTGGAATACTCTTCAGTCATCGGGAGCGATATGCAGTTGGATGGACTTTGAACACTCGGTTCCTGATTGGGAGGTCTTGTTTGCTCTCGGGTTTGAAGGTGTAAGAAAGAGAGCAGAAGAATACAAAAATTATCATATAAAAAACGGCGGTCTCAATGAAGAAGAACTTGCATTTTTTGAAAGTATGGATATTCAGTACACTGCCATTATCAGATTTATAAACAGAGTAGCAGAATATGCAAAGGAACTGAATCACTCCAAATCAGATAAGATATATACCTGTCTTAAGAATATAGCCCAAAATCCGCCTTCAGATACTTATGAAGTGTTGCAATTTATATATATATACTTTATTATCGGCGACAGTGTGGATTGTTTTCAGGTTCGTTCTCT
>JAZSJF010000375.1:0-4123 GCA_045534195.1 Clostridia bacterium
ATATACTGCAACGGGAAGGTCTTCGGCATTTTTTAACTCATTGTCGAGATATTCTTTTGTTATTCTGCAGGAAAGGTATGTATCGTCATTATCAGAACAAAGCCACTTCACTTCAAAATCACACAGGCTTACCGCAGATACAAAACTTCTGTGGCCGTTTCTTGCCGCATAAATAAGTCTTTTTCTGCCTTTTTTCTGTGCATACAACCCTGCAAGATAAACCATAGTCTTTATACACTGGGACGAGCCTTCCGCAGAATAAAATGTATCTGAGCCAAAAATCTCCGATGCATTCTTTTCACTTTCCATAATGATACCTGTCGGCTCGTACAGACTGTCTGCACCGTCTATCTCTGTAATATCATACTTTTCCACACCAAGAAAGCCCGCTCCTTTGTGACCGGGCATATGAAGCCGCTTATAGTTTTTTTCTGTGTAGTTTTTCACAAAATCACATATCGGTGTAGTCATTTCTATCTTCCTTGTCAATTAACCTTTTGTGTATTGCTTGTATTATTTTAACCCCTGTATTTTTACCCTTGCCTTTTTACGCTCCGGGCGCTTTGCCTTTTGAGGGATAGGAAAAAGTGTTCGGAGCGGACAAACTGAGCCGTTGTAGGGACAGATGCCCTCATCTGTCCGCCTGTGTTCGTTCTCTTACGGGTCGATGAAGGCATCGACCCCTACAGCGATGGCGAATGTTTGTTCGCAGTAAAAAGGCTCATAATCAAGGGAAAAATTACATTGAAAATGTGATTTTTTCATCCGAATATCATACACTTTGCAATAATTCTCAAGAGATTGTATTTAACTATTTCTTCCCTTGCCTTTTTACGCTCCGGGCGCTTTTTACATCCCTATTTGAGTGCTCTGTGTACTGCAACAGCAATAGCACATTCCATTCTCTTTTTAAACAGTTCGCAACCGTATTTATACACACCGTTTACCGAGCCTGTAGAATGATATGCATTTGCCGCACAACCGCCTGAGCAATAAAGTTTCGCCCAACAGTCACGGCATTCTTTTCTTGCATACACATTGCAATCACGGAACATCTTTGTACAGTCGGTATTTGTAACACCTTTATAAATATCACCGAGTTTGAAGGCTTCCTCACCTACAAACTGGTGGCAGGGGTACAAATCTCCCCAGGGAGTAACCGCCATATATTCCGTTCCCGAACCGCAACCTGAAATTCTCTTATATATACAAGGTCCGCCCTCCAAATCTATCATATAGTGATAGAAGGTAAAGGGATCATTTTTCTTATCGTATTCTATCATAAGTTCGGCAAGTTTTTCATACTGATCCATAACAATCGGCAAATCTTCATCTGTAAGGCATGAGGGATCATCAGATGCACACACCACCGGCTCCATACTTAGTTCTCTGAAACCAAGATCAAGCATTTCTTTCACATCAAGAAGAAAATCAGGATTGTGATGGGTAAATGTACCTCTCATATAATAGTTTTTGCCGCCACGTTTCTCCACAAACTTCTGAAACTTAGGAACAATCTTTTCCCAACTTCCCTCTCCGTTATAGTCCACACGGAATTTGTCGTGAACTTCCTTTCTGCCGTCAAGACTTAAGACCACATTGCTCATTTCTCTGTTGGAAAACTCAATCACATCATCGTCTACAAGCACACCGTTGGTGGTAAGAGTGAAACGGAAATTCTTCCCCTTCTCTTTTTCGATACTTCTTGCATATTCCACAAGTTTCTTTACCACATCAAAATTCATAAGCGGCTCTCCGCCAAAAAAGTCCACTTCAAGATTTCTTCTGCTTCCCGAATTTTCCACAAGGAAATCAAGAGCCCTTTTTCCCACTTCATAGGACATAACCGCTCTGTCGCCGTTGTATTTGCCCTGACTTGCAAAACAGTATGAACAGTTGAGATTGCAGGTATGGGCAATATGAAGGCAAAGTGCTTTTATCACGCCCTGAGTTTTGGCTTTGAGAGTGTCTGCTTTGTCTTCAAATGTATCCTCTGTAAAAAGTTCTCCGTTTTTCTTCAACGCTTCCACCTGAGCGTAACATTCTTCTATATCGGAAGCCTGCGGATATTTCTCTTTTATTTTTTCTATCACATATTCTTTTTCGTTTCCTTCAAAAAGGGCTATGATATCGTAGGCAATATCATCTACAACATGAACTGCGCCTGATGAGATATCAAGGATAATGTTGTATCCCAGAAGTTTATACTGATGTACCATTTCTTCCTCCGTTTTTACATAAATAAACAACCTCTCAAAAAGGACATTATACTCCAATTTGAGAGGTTATATTTTCACAGTGTCCTTAAAACACTAAACACATATGCGAAAAAGAATTATTTGTTTTCTTTGTTTTCGCACTGCTGATTAGCAATACCGCAACTTGTCTTACAAGCAGACTGACAAGATGTCTGGCATTCGCCGCAACCGCCTTTTTTTGCACTTTCGCAAAGATTTTTTGTCTTAAGAGTTTTGATATGTTCCATAATATTTACCTCCAATGGTTAATTTCTATAAATTTATGTAGATATTATAGCACATAAGAATATCAAAGTCAACTGTTTTCAGATTAACCGTTGCAGTTACTTGTAGTATTTATCTCACCAAACTCCGAATAATCCTTTTCTTCAAGTGAAGGAATATTTCTGAATGCCTGACCGATATTATACTTATTTTCAACAAGTGTTCTCTGCAGTTTGCCTACATCAAGTTTTCGCGGTGTTACATTTTCTTTGATTGAAAGTGCACATGCTGTACCCGCCGCTTCACCAAGACTCATACAACACATTACAAGTCTTGTACCACTCTGTCCCGGGATATCTGCAGAGATGTTTCTTCCTGCTGCAAGAACGTTGTCAAGTCTTACAGGAAGGATTGAACGGTATGGGATATCATAGCAATACATTGATTCATCATCAAGAAGCTCTTTCATATTGATTCTTCTCAAGCCGTCTTCAGGTGGCATCTGTGAACCCCAGCCTGCTCTGTTTGATACATATACTTCTTCTCCGTCAGGAAGTGTACCCTTAAACCATTTCATATTACCGGGGCCTTCAAATCCGTGAAGGTCAAAGCCGTGCTGACTGATTGCAATAACATCATCAAACTTCCTTGCAGTAGCAATATCCATACCGGTAAAGATATACTCACCCACAATTCTTCTCGACTCTCTTACACCGAGAAGGCTTCCTGTCTGCGAAAGGTAACTGTGTTCAAATCCGGGGATATTTTCCTTGATCCATTTAGCAAGGTATTCAGCCTGCTCTCTTCCTTCAAAATACATTCTGGTAAGGTCTGTGTTTTCTGTAGGGAAGCAGTTTCTTGAGTGAGCCATACAGATACCTATCATATCATTTCCTCTGTCTTCTTCAACACCCGGGAGATATGTCATCCAGTTGAGATGATTGTCTATAGGCTCAAGAGAACCTTCTTCAATCTTTTGGGCAATGAGTTTTTTCCACTGAGGATCAGTTTTAAAAAGTTCACTGCTTCTGTATTTTCCGATATCTACACCGCCAAGGATAAAGTCAAGAGAGCATCCCATACTCATATTGTCGATATCTCTTCCTGTCATTGTTTCGCCGCCTGCGAAATATACAAGGTCAGAGTCACCTGATGCGTCAACAAATCTCTTACCCATAACAGCCATATCGCCTTTTTTGGTATGGATAACGATACCCTTAACTGCATTGTCTTCCATAAGTGTATCTACCAATGGTGTAACAAAGAGAACTTCTACACCGTATTTCTTAACAAGTCTGTCAAGTGTAAGCTTCTGCTTTTCAGGATGTGTGTTTGTTCTTCTTAAGCCATCTATTGCATCAAGCTCTTTGAAGAATTCATCACCAACACCGCTTACGAAGTCCATACAGATATTTACGATACCCATTGTGGATATACCGCCAAGAGCAGATGTGTTTTCGATGATGATGGTCTTCATCCCCATCTTTGCAGCTGCAACAGCCGCACCAACACCTGCCATACCTCCGCCGACAACGGCAACGTCATATTCGCCGTATACGGGGATCTGTTTTGCCTTTTCTTCGATAAAACTCATTTTTTATCTCCTTAAAATTATTTTACAATGTATTTTTCAAGCATTCCCGATATCTTTGAGTCTGCCA
>JAZSJF010000278.1:0-4529 GCA_045534195.1 Clostridia bacterium
AAACTTCTTATGGATAGGTTCTGGCCCGGTCCTCTTACTATGATTTTTAAAAAGAAAGAAAGTGTAGGGGATACCGTTACTGCAGGACTTAAAACTGTAGCAGTAAGATTTCCTTCAAATGAAATCGCACAGGAACTTATCAGAAAGAGCACCGGTTTTGTTGCTGCACCGTCGGCAAATCTCTCCGGTAGTCCAAGTCCTACATCAATTGTACACGTAACAGATGATATGATGAACAGAGTTGACTATATAATTGATGATGAGGGATGTGAGATAGGTATAGAATCTACTGTTCTCGATGTAAGCGGGGATGTGTTTAAGATACTTCGCCCGGGAGCAATTACCTTTTCTGATATTTATTCTGTAATTGGTGATAAAATCGAAGATATTCCCGTACAGAGTGATGTAAAGGTTCCTCAGTGTCCCGGTATGAAATATACCCATTATTCACCAAAGGCAGATGTTACCGTTATTTGCGGTGAATGCGAAAAGACAACCGAGTATATAAACAACATTCTGAAAGAGAATAAATCTGACAAAATCGGAGTGTTTTCTTACGGAAACGGTGTGTTTGAAAATGCATTTTGTGTGATAAATGCAGGACAGGATATGAAAGAGTATGCAAGAGGATTGTATTTTAATCTTCGTGAGTTTGACAGTCTTGGTGCAACCAGAGTGTATGCGCAGTTCAGATATGAAGACGGAATAGGCATTGCAGTTAAAAACAGATTATTTAAGGCAGCAGGCGATGATATTATATATGTATAATTAATAAGGAGTAAAAAAATGGACATTTTGCTTGTTTGTACCGGAAATACCTGTAGAAGCAGTATGGCAGAAGGAATATTCAATCAGATTCTTAAAGAGAATGATGATGACGACGTACACGTGACGTCGGCCGGTATCAGTGTTTATGTATCAACAAGTGCCAGTGAAGAGGCTATATGTGCGATGGAGGAAATGGATATAGACATTTCTGATCATATGTCTTCTCAAATCACAGAAGAAGATGTTGAAAACGCCGACCTTGTACTGGTTATGACTACCGGCCACAAAAATATATTGATAGACCTTTTCCCTGACAGTGCTGATAAGATTTTCACTCTGCTTGAATATGCTTACAGAAACGAGGAAGATATTGCTGATCCTTTTGGTATGGATCAGGATGCATACCGTCAGTGTGCGATTGAAATAAAAGGAGCAATTGAAAAGGTATATGACAGAATTAAAAACAGATAATAGCGTACCTGAATTTTTGAGGACAGAAATTAATGATGCATCTGCAATTGCAGAAATCGAAAATGTATGTTTTACATCAAAATGGACAGAAAAACTTATAATTGAAGAGATTTCAAACAAAAATTCTGTTTCTTTTGTATGTAAGATAAACAATAATATTGTGGGATATATATTTTTCAGATATTTGTTTGAAGAAGGAGAAGTGCTTAAGATATGTGTACTTCCTTCTTTCAGAAAATTCGGAATTGGCTCTTCGCTTATGAAAAAAGCCCTTGAGATTGCATATGAAAACGGGGTTGAAAAGGTTTTTCTTGAAGTGAGAGAATCGAATGTCCCTGCAATTTCTTTGTATGAGAAATTTGGGTTTTGTGTATATGCAAAAAGGAGCAAATATTATCCGGACAACGGAGAAGACGCTCTTTTGATGCAAAAAAATTTATAATGATATAAATAAGGGGTCAGAAAAATGGCTTTAATACTTGGTATAGAGTCATCATGTGATGAAACCGCTGCCAGTGTGGTAAGATACGGAAGAGAAGTCCTTTCTAATGTAATTGCATCACAGATTGACATTCATAAAAAATTCGGCGGTGTTGTTCCTGAGGTTGCTTCAAGAAAACATCTTGAAATCATAAACACTGTTATTGATCAGGCTCTTGAAGAAGCAGATGTGACGATTGATATGATTGATGCGGTTGCAGTTACATATGCACCCGGTCTTGTAGGTGCACTTCTTGTGGGTGTATCTGCGGCAAAGGCTCTCAGTTTCGCTTCCGGAAAACCTCTTATAGGTGTACATCACATAAGAGGACATATATGTGCCAATTTTATTGCTCACAAGGAACTGGAACCTCCTTTTGTATGTCTTGTTGCATCAGGCGGACACAGTCATATTATCCATGTGAAGGATTATACAGAATTTGAAATTCTCGGTCAGACAAGAGATGATGCAGCCGGAGAGGCTTTTGATAAGGTCGCAAGAGTGCTGGGACTCGGTTATCCCGGCGGACCAAAGATAGATAAATGCGCAAAAGAAGGAAACAGTGAAGCATATAGTTTCAAGAAAACTTCTTTTGGCGAAGACAACTTTGATTTCAGTTTTTCCGGTATAAAAACCGGAGTTATAAATCTTTTGCACAATCTGGAACAAAAAGGTGAGTCTTATAAGATGGAAGATGTTGCCGCAAGTTTCCAAAAAAATGTGTGTGATGTTCTCAGTGACAATCTTATCGCTGCAGCCAAAAAAGTCAATTGCAAAAAAATTGCGATTGCCGGCGGTGTAGCGGCAAATTCACTTCTTAGACAGACTGTCGAGGCAAAAAAAGGGGATATGGAATTTTATTATCCGCCTTTGGTTCTCTGTACAGACAATGCTGCCATGATTGCCTGCAGCGGGTATTATGAATATCTTAACGGCAATACCAAGGATATGTCCTTAAATGCGGTTCCGTATCTCGGGATTGATTTAAAATAAAAATGTTTTGAGGAGGAGTTAAAATGAAAAAATTTAAACTTTTAAGTTGCCTGATGGTTGTTGTTATGATTGTTTCAACAATCAGTGTCAGCGTATTTGCAGCATCTTTTCCTGATGTAAATGACACAAATTATGCCTGGGCGCTTGATGCAGTTGAAGAACTTTGCGATCAGGGTGTAATCAATGGTTATGAAGACGGTACATATCGTCCGGAAAAAACTGTTACAAAATTAGAGGCTTTGGTACTTCTTGCAAGAATTCTCGGTGTATCTGAAGATGCCCATGCAATTATTGCAGAAAAAGCGGCAGATAATTATGAGGAGTTTGTTGCTGATCTCGACCTTGCTTACGGTGACGAAGAAATTATGTTTCTTCTTGAAAAAGGTAATTTTTCTGAAACAGATATGGAAGAATATCTTGATGATGACAACGCAAATCACGGTCTTAAGAGATATGAACTTGCAACAATTCTTTCTAAATCTCTGACAAGTGATTCAAATATTAAAAATGCTGAAGTTAAATACAGTGATAAAGGCGAAATACCAACATCACAGAGAAAATATGTTGCATATATTTCTGAAGTCGGTCTTATGAAAGGTATGGGAGATAATCTTTTCAGTCCCAATACAGATGTAAACAGAGCACAGATTGCACTTGTTCTCTACAATCTTCAGGATATGACAGATTATGAATATACATTGTGTAAAGTTACAAGTACAGATTCACTCCTCTCTACAATCAAGTTTGTTAAAGACGGTGAAGAAAAAGAATCAGGTTATCTTGTAAAAGATGATGTTATCATCAGAGTTGACGGCAAAGATGCTGATATAGAAAAAATCGGTGTTAACTACAATGCAGTTATTACAACATCAGGTGATACACTTAAATCTATTGAAGCATATCAGCCGGATGTTGATGACAAATTTATTGCAAAGGTTGTATCAACTTCAAAATCTACAATAAAATTCTCCAAGTTTATCGGTACAAAAACAGAAGATATTTTATTCCCGGTAAGCAAGGATTTGAAGATTGTTGATCAGAATGGTGATTCTGTTGCAGTTACTAAACTTGCGGTTGGTGCATATGTTGATGTTTCTATCAAAAAAGGTAAGGTTGAATATGTGGAAATACTTGATAAGACATCTACGGTAGCCGGTATATACAAAACAATTTCTACAGAAGAAGGAGAACTTGTTCTTACTGTAGAAGATGTAAAGACAGAAAAAGATGTGAAACTTTATGTTGGTAATGATGTTACTGTAACAAGAAACGGTTCTAAGTCAACTATGAATGAACTTCTTGCCGGAGATTCCATGAGCATTACAGTTACATATAATACAATAACCAAGATTGTTGCTACAAGCAAGGTTCAGAACAAGGACGGTTATATCGAAGAAATCAGAATTTCTTCCAAACCTTCAATTGTTGTCAAAGTTGCAGGTGAATCTGTTGAATATCAGATTTCTCCGGAAGCAACATTCATTGTAAGCGGAAACCAGAATTGTGATATTTACGATCTCAGACTTGGCGCTCAGGCTGCTCTTACTGTAGAAAGTAACACTGTAACAAAGATTTCCACTACAGTGGCGGATACCATTATTCAGGTGTCAGGTGTTGTTGAAATGGTTAATGCATCATACAATATGATTCAGGTATCATTCTTTGATTCACAGTCCGGACAGACAGTTTCTCAGTCTGTATTTGTAAACACATCGACAAAGATATTCAATAATACCACCGGAAAGACAGTTGCACTTAAAAATATCGAAAAAGGCTGTACAATTTCTGTAATAGGTACACAGTCAACAGGTGTGTA
>JAZSJF010000416.1:0-4021 GCA_045534195.1 Clostridia bacterium
AACCGAAGAAAGAGATAAAACCCGAAACAAAACCTTCGCAACCGGAAAAACGTGAAGAAAACTTCGGATTTGTAAGAACATCAACCGGCTTTGTAAAAAAAGAAGAGAAGTCTTATAGTGACGGACTGAGAGAAAATATAGATAATATCCTCAGAGAATATGCAGAAAAAAAGGAAGAAACCTCAGAAGCATCTGCTACAGAGATTAAAGAAGAGATACCTTCTCCAAAAGCCACGGAAACCCTTTCGGAAAAGCCTGTATCACATACAACAGAAGAAAAAGATACAACAACTGAAGAAAAGAAAATCTTCAAAGCGGATATTGACTACAAGATAATCGGTCAGATTTTTGAAACATATATCATCATCCAGAAAGGTGACGAAATGCATCTTATAGACCAGCACGCTGCTCACGAAAGACTGTATTTCGAAGAATTTCTGAAGGACTATAAGGAAGGCTGTATTCAGAGTCAGATACTTATGATGCCGTATACTTTTGAATTTTCTTCAGGAGATTATTCAAAGATAAATGAAAATATAGATTTTTTCAAATCCGTAGGTTTTGATATAGAACCCTTCGGAATAAACACAGTGATAGTAAGGCGGATTCCTGTTCAGGCAAGTGATATCTCCATAAGAGATTTAGTTATTGAAATGGCAGAGAAACTTGACAAAAACAAAGGTATGAGTCCTTCCGAAAGAGAGGATGATGCACTTCATACCATGGCTTGTAAGAGAGCACTCAAAGGAAACCACCTGCTTTCCATGAAAGAGATGGAGCACCTTATAGACAGACTTCAGACTCTTGATACCATAAACACCTGCCCTCACGGCAGACCGATAGAAATAAAAATGACCAGATATCAGATAGAAAAGCAGTTCAAAAGAATTGTCTGAGTGGAGTTAGTTATGCAGTCAAAGATAAAAATTGCCTCAATATCAGGTCCTACAGGAGTAGGAAAAACCGAAACATCAATAATAATTGCAAAACTTATGGATGCAGAAGTTATATCAGCAGATTCTATGCAGATTTACAAATTTATGGATATAGGTACTGCTAAGCCTGATATGAAAGAAAGACAGGGGGTAGTTCATCATCTTATGGATTTTTTGAATCCTGATGAAGATTACAGTGTGGCGGATTTTTGTCTTGATGCAAAAAGAACAACAGAGGATATTGTATCCCGCGGTAAATTCCCTCTGATTGTCGGAGGTACCGGACTTTATATCGATTCTTTTCTTGACGGAGTGGAATTCGGTGAAGGGGAAAAGGATTTGTCATATAGAAAGGAACTTGAAGAAACTGCAAAAAAATATGGCAATGAATATGTCCACGGTATGCTTTCGCGTATAGATTCAGAAAGTGCAGAAAAAATCCACCCAAACAATCTCAAAAGGGTGATAAGAGCGCTGGAAATATACAGAACATCCGGTGTTACCAAGACAGAAATGGACAAACTTAATACAAAGACAGATTCGCCGTATGATTTCAGAAAGATTCTTTTTGTAAGAGAAAGAGAAGAACTTTACAGAAGAATCGATATGAGAGTGGATATGATGCTTAAGTCAGGACTTGTGGAAGAGGTTGAATATCTTCTTGACAATTTTTCATTAAGTTCCACCGCATCTCAGGCAATCGGCTATAAAGAAGTGATAAGCCACCTGAAAGGAGAAATCACCCGTGAGGAAATGACGGAACTGATAAAAAGAAACACCCGTCGTTATGCCAAAAGACAACTTACCTGGTTTTTGAGAAGCGAGGGAATAAACCAAGTTTGCCTTGACGGAAAGACTTCTGATGAAGCGGCTCGGGAATGTATTGATATTATAAATGGATAAAGATAGAATAGATTTAACTTAAGTTAAATCTATTCAGCTAAATTCGCGTTCCGCGAGCTAAATTGAACAAGTTCAGCTAAATTGCCTGCGACAGCTAAATGTGCTTCGCACGCTAAAAGCGAATTTAATTTAGCTACTCCGTAGGAGTTATTTAGCTATCGAACAAAGTGAGATAATTTAGCTTTGAGCTGTAGTTCAAAATTTAGCTAAAACTTGGTATCTAAAATGTTCATCAATTCTATTATAAGGAATGATATTGAATGCAAAAAAAATCAAAAATTATAATTGCATCGGTGGTTGTGCTTATAGCATTGCTGATTGTGATTTTCGGTCATATCGGCAATGTGGAAACAGAAACTGTGCTTACGGGCACTATGGAGAATTCATCCTTCCATCAGGCAATCCTTATCAAAAATGAATATGTGATTACACCTGAAACTGACGGAAACATCAGAACCCTTGTAAAAGAGGGCGAACTTGTAAGCAGCGGAAAAAATATAGCCACTGTGTACAAAAAAGATGTGGATGAAGATATACAGAAGAAACTTTCTCAGGTAAGCGACAGAATAAATGAGATTGTTGAATCAGAAAACAGTGACGGTATGTTTACCAATGACCGTTATAAGATAGATGCTCAGATTTCCGATAAGATAAAAGAGATGGTCTATTATCTCAATATATCCGATGTGGAAAATGCTTCAAAAATCAAGTCACAGATAAACACTGTTTATGAAAAGAAACTTAATATCACAGGCGATAAAGAAACAGTAACCATTCTTAACAGTCTTATCAGTGAGCAAAGAGAGTATGAAAGAAGACTTGCAGGCTCCAAAGAAGAAATCTATTCTCCAAGATCGGGATATTTCAGTGTGAATGTAGATTCGTTTGAAGAAATCCTTACTCTTAAGACTGCAAAGGATTTAAGTGTGAAAGAATTTGATTCCGTTATAGAAAAAATTGAAAAGAAGGAATCTCAGGAGGTATCTGCTCCATCGGGATGCAAAATTATAGATAATTTTGAGTGGATGATTGCAATTAAGGCAGACGAAAAACGAGCAAAGGATTTCAGTGTAGGTGAAGAAGTTTTTGTAAACTTTGAAGGTACGGAAAAAGAGAATTCCGCTACAGTGGAAAGTATTTCTCAAAATCAGGACGGAGAGTGCATTATTCTTCTTAATACTGCTGAATACAATCCTGATGTAATAAATGTAAGAAGTCTTAATGTGAATCTTATCAAAAACAGATACACCGGACTGAAAGTTTCAAACAAAGCAATCCGTGAAGTCAACGGAGAAACAGGTGTATATGTTCTTGTGGATACCATTGTCCGCTTCAAAAAAGCAGAGGTAGTATACAGTGATGATACCCACAGTATTGTAAGAGAGAACAACGCTCTCGACAATGCACTTTTGCTTTATGATGAAGTTATACTGTCTGACAGTGATAAACTGTATGACGGAAAAAGTATAAGATAAAGAGTGATGATAAATGGCAGATGTAAAAAAGAATATCCAGATTATACGCGACAAAATCCGCGAGGCTTGTGAAAGGTCAGGCAGACGGGAAGAAGATATCCTTCTTCTCGGAGTTACAAAAACCATAGGTCAGGACCTTATACAGTGTGCCATAGATGAAGGTGTATGTGAACTTGGCGAAAACAGACCTCAGGAACTCAAAGAAAAGTATCCGCTCTTTGAAGGAGTTAAATGGCACCTGATAGGACATCTTCAGACAAATAAGGTCAAATATATTATAGACAAGGCAGAACTTATACACTCGGTATATACAGAGAAACTGGCTGCAGAGATTGACCGTCAGGCAAAAAAAATCGACAAGGTACAAAAAATTCTTATAGAAGTCAATGTTTCGGGTGAGGAATCCAAGGGCGGAATATCACCTGAAGAGGTTGAACAATTTGTTATAAATATATCAAAATATCCCAATATCCGCATCTCAGGATTTATGACAATGGCTCCTCTGGGGGCAGATAAAGTGGTTGTGAGGGAAATTTTTAGAAAAATGCACAATATTTATGTTGACATATCGACAAAAAAATACGATAATGTTTATATGGAGTATTTGTCTATGGGAATGAGCAATGATTTTGAGATTGCCATCGAAGAAGGGGCAAATATCATCCGTGTAGGAAGTAAAATGTTTAAAATATAAATTTATATAAGGGG
>JAZSJF010000089.1:0-2152 GCA_045534195.1 Clostridia bacterium
TCTTGATGTTGCGGCAAAGATTATAAACGGCAGAACAATGGTTCCCGTAAGATTTATTTCTGAGTCACTCGGATGTAAGGTTGACTGGGACGGAGATACAAAGACAGTTATAATCAATTCTTCCAAGCCAAAAACTGCACAACTGATATCAGAGGTACACAGAGATATACCAACTGAATTCACCAAGTCAAATGATCCGAAGGATATGCTTTATTTTTCATACGGCGAATTTGCCGATCAGGAGGCACAGTATGCCAAGGTAAAAGCACAGGGAGAAGTAGTTTGTACTGAAGATGAGTTTATTAATGGTATAAAACCTCTTTATAACGGATCGGAAAATTATGGTACGATAGAAGTGGATGAGGTGGAAGGTCAGGCGTTTAAAAAAGTATTGAGAATTACCACTACAAAAGTTCCTGAAAAATCAGCCAACTTCCAGGTGGTAACAGCCGCAACTCCTGAAAGAAATCCGGGTGACGGAGTAAATCCTCTTGATAAATACATTATTTCTTTCAGAATGAGAACTGTTTCAGGCGGAAATCCCGAAACCGGCAAAGGCAAAGTACAGGTGCAGATTCAACTTCCGGTCAAGCCGTGGACAAAGGCGCTGTTTCAGGAAATAGAAATAGGCAGTGACTGGACTATAGTATATATGCCGTTTTCAGGTGTAGAAAATGCAACAAGCATTGCTTTGAGACCGGGCTTCTATCAGCAGGTTGTAGAACTTGGCGGTATAGAAATTATCAATTTCGGACCTGATTTTGATACAGATACCCTTCCGAGAACAGTAAACAGATACCCTGAACTTGAAGAGGGCGCTAAGTGGAGAGACGAAGCAATCGATAGAATCGAACAGGTAAGAAAAGGCGATTTTACTGTTGTAGTAAAGGATAAAGCAGGAAATGTTATTCCTGATGCCGAAGTGGAACTTGATATGTTTGAGCATCAGTTCCAGTTTGGTATAGCAACAGGACCAAAGATTTATAATGACGAAACATATGCAAAAAATCTTGTGAAAAACTACAATACAATCGGATTGGAACATCATTTCAAATGGGGCCCATACGAAACTGATCCTACAATTGCAAGAAGAGCAGTTGCCAAAGCATTTGAACTTGGAATCAAGTATACAAGAGGACATCCGCTTGTGTGGGAGAGAGGAGTAGGGGCAGATGGCGTTACATGGCTTACTCCTGAATATATGTTCTCTGAAGAAGTCCTTTCAAGCAGAGATACAATACTTGCAAAAACAAAGGCGCATTTTGAAAAAATTCTCAATGACTTTGACGGAAAAATAAAAGAATGGGATGTAGTAAACGAAATAGTAGAGCATAATCTTATAAGAGGTAATGATGATACACTTCTTCGTGAATGGTTTGATATGGCGAGAGAGATTCTCGGACCTGATGCAGATCTTTACTGGAACGATTATGTTATCACAGACAAAATCTTTGATGTTATGGACAAATTTAAAGAAATGGGCGTAGATTATGACGGAATGGGAATACAGTCACATTTTTCAAATGCGGCTATGATGCCTACAGAACAAATCAAATTCTATGACAGAATAGCATCTTATGATAAGAAACTTAAAGTTACAGAATATACCTGCGTAATTGCAGATAAGAAACTTCAGGCAAACTTTACAAGAGATCATATGATAGCCGCATTTTCTCATCCGAATATGGAAGGCTATGTGATGTGGGCATTCTGGGATGGTTCTGCATTGGAAGAAATCACACCGCTTTATGATATCAACTGGAATCTGAAACCTGCCGGACAGGTTTATCAGGATCTTGTATACAACAAATGGTGGACAAAAGATGCAAAGGCAACTACTGATAAAGATGGTAATGCTAAGTTAAGAGGCTTTTACGGTGATTACGATGTGACTGTAAAGGCAAATGGCAAAGAAATAAAAACAATGGTTGCTTTCCACAAAGGGTATGACAATGTCCTTGAAATCACAGTAGAATAGGCGGAAATGTAAAAATACCTCATAACGCAAAATGGCAAGAGAAATATAAATGATAGCGACTATAAATTTTATAGTATAAAAATTTTTTAGGAAGGAAAGCACTTTAGTGGTGCTTTCCTTTTATTATGTGCCATTTTGCTTTGAACAAACTTACACTCTCGGCGTATCACATAC
>JAZSJF010000243.1:0-1530 GCA_045534195.1 Clostridia bacterium
GTTATTCCGCCGTCAAGAAGTTTCATCCCGTCAATATTTACAATCTTTGACACAAGTGGCAAGGATGCAGATGCCCTTATCCATTCATAGGCAGTATCGTCTGCTTTTTCTATCTTTTTGTAAAATGGTTTGCCGTTTTCCACATTGGTACATACTGCGTAAAACTCCATTGGACTTTTGTCAAATGCTTCTGTATCAAAAATGTCAAGTCTGTTGGGCAATGTGTGATAACAGAACTTTGCCCCGTAAAGATTGCCCGTAAAAAGAAGTGACCAGAAACTGCAGTATCTCTTATCTTTGCAAAAGCGCAGATTGTATCTGAGTGCCCTTCCTGTCTGACCGGATTTATAATTACTTCCGAATGCAGCACCTGCAGATACCCCTACGGTAACATCTGTAGTTATTTTATTTTCCATAAGCACATCAAGTACCCCGGCGGTAAACATTCCTCTCATTGCACCGCCTTCAAGAACCATTCCTGTCTTCATATGATTTCTCCAAAATTATAATTATATGATATTCTATCACACATTGTTACGATTTATCAAGAAAAATATTGACTAAAAGCATTAAGTGTGATAAAATTACAAAAAAATATGTTCCGCCACCGGGTGGAGAGTGCAGACACTCACAGTATATCGTTAGGTCTTTGAAGATATACTTGGAGTGTTTTTTTAATGATCAGCGCTAAATTAAATACGTAAGGAGAACAAAATGACAAATCCATTTTCAAATTTCAGATATTATGATTACATACTATTGGTTGTATCAGTTGCAGTAGTAATAACATCAAATATAATGACAGGGGCTGTATCCCCTTTGGTACTTGTGGCTACATCTCTTGGAGTGATTGCACTTCTGTTTCTTGCCAAGGGAAATGTATGGGGACAAATTATATGTATTATCTTCTGTATTCTCTATGGCATAATATCATTTGAAACAAGATACTACGGAGAAATGATAACATATGTCTGTATGTCACTTCCAATGGCAGTAGTAAGTACAGTTTCCTGGCTCAGAAATCCGTCAGAAAAGGATAAATCAGCAGTAGAGATACACATACTGACAAAAAGAGAAAAAATCCTCTCCGTTATATTTTCAATCATTGTTACCTGGGTATTCTATTATATTCTAAAGGCTTTTAATACCGCAAATCTTACAGTAAGTACATTGTCCATTACCACAAGTTTTCTTGCATCATATCTTACATACTACAGAAATCCTTATTATGCATTCTGGTATGGTTTAAATGACATTGTACTTATTATCTTGTGGATACTGGCAACGATAAAAGACTTCGGATATTTTCCGATGATAATATGCTTTGTAATATTTTTAATCAATGACAGTTATGCTTTTTTACTATGGAAATTAAGACAACAACAACAGGAACTGTAAAAAATAATTTTTTACAGTTCCTGTTGTTGAATTAAGGGGATAGGAAAAAGACTTCAGAACGGAAAAACTGAGCCGAAACCTTTGGTTTCGGGTTACCCGAAGGTGTATGCGATACACCGAGAGGCGAAGTTT
>JAZSJF010000060.1:0-8203 GCA_045534195.1 Clostridia bacterium
CCTACAATTACAACATCGCCGAAGGTGATATATCACATCCGTCAGGATATATCACACCGAAGGTATATCACAAATTCCGCAAGGAATTTATATCACTGCATTACGAAGTAATGCTTTGCGGGGTGGTTTTACACACTTCAACAAATCGCCTGACGGCATAAAACAAAATCACAAACCTGGCAAATTGTACTTAGTGCATTATATCTCCAGTTCTGAATACAGACCAAAATGATCGGAAGGATACATTCCATCCACATCTTTATCTATAATCTTCTGACACAAAGGCTTCACATCTTTGTTGCAGAATATATAGTCTATGTGCGTATCACGCTGTACAGACAAATCATAACCGTGATATGTGGATCGTGTATCATTATCGCACACTGCATTTACATCGGTAAAATACTTGGTAATTTCTTCATATCCCTTCATCTCAGGTGTCATATTGAAATCACCTGTGATAAATGTAGGATAGGAGGATATTTTCTTTGAGTATTCGTACAAAAGTACAGAACTCTTTGTCTGGCAGTTGTCACCGAAACCGTAGTGTGTATTCATAACGGTGAAGAGTTTTCCGGAAGATTTTTCCTTAAGTATCACATACACACACTGACGGTGGCAATCATATTTTTCATCCCATCCTTTTGATTCTACTTCAGGAGTATCGGACAACCAGAAATTACCATTGTCTATAAGTTCAAACTTATCCTTTTTCCAGAAGATTGCGGCTCCTTCTTTATGAATACCTTCTGTTCTGTATTTAAGATACATATCATATTTATCCAGAAAATACTTTTCTATATGTTCTTCCCACTTTTCTCTTATTTCCTGAAATCCCATCACATCTGCATCATACATAGATGTAATCTTGCTGAGTCGCGGTGCTCTTTCAAATATGGCATTACCGTTTTTGTCGTCGCAGCAACGGATATTGAAACTTATAACTTTTAATATCATTGTTTATTCCTCCCGTTATGAACTATCTCACATTTATTTTTTATATCAAAGCATTCAAAATACTTTTCTTCCATAGGAATCCATTTGTTAACGAAATCACTTAGTTTGTCAGGATTGCGTAAGAATAACCTCTCATACTGTGTATTCTCATCTATATCACAGAAAATATGCAAATCATAAAAATCAAACAACTCAGGATGACAGGAATATGAACCTTCGATTATGGTAAGCGGTTTCGGACTTACAAAAATTTCATCCCCAAGCGTCATCGTAGAGCATACAAAAGGTCTGTAAGAAAATCCACCGCCTTTAACAAGCGGTATGATGACCTCTTCTGTGAATCTTTCTCTGTCAAAGTTTCCTCCGGGGGTATCAAGCCTTTCTGCTGTTCTCTGTGACGGCCTCAGAAAGAAATCATCCATGTGTATAACATTTGACAAAAAATGTTGTGATATATTATCCGCAAGAGTAGTTTTTCCCGATGCGCATCTTCCGTCAATTGCTACAACGAGGGATTTCTTTTTGTCAAGAAGTTGACTGATTTTGTCTATAATCAAATTCATTCTTTTCTCCCGAATCTCACAAATTTTGCCCTGTGAAGTGCAACCATAAGCACAGGAATCAATATAAGTTGAATAATAATTCCCGGAACAGCATTAAGCACCGCACCTGCAAAAAACATACCGAATGTAAAACTTCCGCCTTTGATACCAAGAAGAATTATCTGAGCCACACCCCACACGATTCTGCCGGCAACCATACTGAAGATAAGACATCTGTATACTGCCTTTATACATTTCCATTTTGAATGTGAATAAAGCCAACCTGTCAAAAATCCATAGGTTGCAAGTTCAAATGCCATAGAAACAGCCCCCGGATACATAACCGGCATACCGAGTGTGATAGAGCGAAACAACGGGAGCACAAAACCAACTGCAAGACCGTATTTCCACCCGCATATAAATCCGGCAAGAAGAACAGGAATATGCATAGGAAGAAGCATATTGCCGATTTCTTTTATTTGTCCGGTAAGAAAGGGAAGCACATACCCAATGCAAAGAAACATAGCAGAGAGGGTAAGATTTTTTATCTTTTGATTGTTCATAATTATCTCCAAACATAAATTACAGATATATTTTGTTAAGTTATATTCTACATTTATATGAATATTTTGTCAATGTAAAAATCGACCATTACATTCTGATAACTGATAGTTTTTTAGGTGTGGATATAACTTCTGCAGTTTGTAGTTTGAAGAGAATAACATCATTACTCAAAAACCGTCATTCCGAGCCTGTCGAGGAATCTCAATGAGATGTTTCGGCTTTAAGATCCTTCGACTCCACTTTGTTTCGCTCAGGATGACAACGGGGCGGTGTGTTTTTGTAGGGTGGTGGTTCCATTTCTTCCCGTATCCGGGAGTGCGCGGAGACACTCCCCTACAATTACAACATCACCGAAGGTGATATATCACATCCGTCAGGATATATCACACCGAAGGTATATCACAAATTCCGCAAGGAATTTATATCACTGCATTACGAAGTAATGCTTATTCAATCCCTCCACCGCTAATGCGGTCCCCCCTCCCTTTCACAAGGGAGGCTTTTGGTTACAGATGTCAAGCGCCCCTTGTCAAAGGGGAGATGGGCCACGTAGTGGCGAGGGGATTGAAAACAGTCAAATTGTTTTCATTTCATCAAAAATAACATCATCCCTCAAAAACCGTCATTCCGAGCCTACCGAGGAATCTCAATGCACACAGCATCATATAGCATTTCCTGCGAACTGTGTCATATACAAATCGTAATATATACCTTTTTTGTCAAGCAGTTCTTCATGATTTCCCATTTCTGCAATTCTGCCTTTATCCATTACCACTATCACATCTGCATCTCTTATAGTAGAAAGGCGGTGGGCAATGATAAGGCTTGTTCTTGATTTCATAAGGGTAGTCATAGCATCCTGAATCTTCTTTTCTGTACGGGTATCCACACTGGAGGTGGCTTCGTCAAGGATAAGTATCTTCGGATTGGCAAGAAATGCTCTTCCGATAGACAAAAGTTGGCGTTGTCCCTGAGAAAGGTTGGAGCCTGACTCGGAAAGCATCGTTTCGTAACCTTTTTTCAGTTTTCGTATAAGTGATGTACAATTGCTCATTTCCGCCGCTTTTGTCAGTTCTTCATCAGTCGCATCGGGATTGGCGTATTTAAGGTTATTTCCCACTGTATCAGAAAACAACACTGTATCCTGAAGAACAATGGCGGTATTCCGTCTTAAATCTTCTATATCTATATCCTTTATATTAACTCCGTCAATGAGGATTTCCCCGGAGTCCACATCATAAAATCTCATAAGAAGATTTACTACCGTAGTTTTTCCTGAGCCGGTAGCACCTACAAGGGCTACTTTCTGCCCTGCTTTAACCTGAAGATTAAAATCATAGAGAACCTGTTTACCTTCGTGATATGAAAAGTCCACATTCTTAAATGTGATTACGCCTTCTGCATTGTCAAGGTTACCGCTTCCGCACTTATTCTCACTTTCTTCATCCATAAGTTGAAATACTCTCTCGGCACCTGCCATGGCGCTCTGTATCTGTCCGTACACCTGTGCTATTTCGTCTATAGGTCTTCCAAACTGCTTGGCGTATACGATAAACGCCGCAATGATACCAACGGATATAATACCGTTTATGGCAAAGTATCCGCCAAATGCGGCAATGATTACAAACCCTACATTATTTATAAAGTTCATAACGGGCCCCATGGAGCCGCCAAATATATCCGCTATTATTCCCGCCTTTGTAAGGTTGTCTGAAACAGAAGAAAACTTATCATGCATTTCGTCCTGATGATTGTAGGCTGCAACAGTCTTATACCCTGTTACGGTTTCTTCCACGCAGGAATTAAGTTCACCAAGAAGTTTCTGCCTTCTGGAATAAAACTTCTTCATAACCTTCGAGAGATATTTTGTAGCAAACACTGTCATTATCACGGTGGTACAGGACAAAAGTGCAAGTGATGGGCAATAATACACCATCATAATTACCGTTCCTATAATTGTCATCACACCTGAAAACAGAGAACTCATAGACTGAGATATGGTATTTGAGATATTTTCCACATCATTTGTCATACGGCTCATAATGTCACCGTGGGAATGATTGTCAAGGTAGCCTATGGGAAGATTTATAATCTTGTCAAACAAATCTTCTCTGAGTCTTTTTACTATACTCTGACTCATCTTTGAGGATATAAGCCCCTGAAAAAGCGAACATATACAAGTGATGATATAAAGCACCGACATCACAAGTATCACCTTTGGAAGAAGATGAAAGTCGCCCACTGTGATAAGGTCGATTGCCTTTGCCTGAGCACCCGGTGCAAGGACTGAGCATACAACAAGGATAAATACCACAGAAAGAAGTGATATAACCCTTAATTTTTCTTCATTAAAATACGCTATAAGTCTTTTGAGAGTTTTTTTGCCGTCTTTGGGCTTTTCTGCCTGAAAGTTTCTTCCCGGACCTCGTCTTCCCGGCATAGGCACGGTTTTGTCAATCTTAGGTGTCTGTTCTTTGTTACTCAATGTCCTCACCTGCCTTCAACTGGGAATTATAGATATCAATAAAAATCTCAGAATTTTTCATAAGGTTTTGTACAGTATCAAAGTCTGCAATTCTGCCGTTGTCTATTATCATAATTCTGTCTGCATTCTTCACAGATGCCACTCTTTGTGCAATGATGATTTTTGTCACATCGGGACATTTCTTATACAATGCTTCATAAAGCCGTGCTTCGGTCTTTAGGTCAAGGGCACTGGTTGCATCGTCAAAGATAAGGATATCTGCATTTTTGATAACTGCTCTGGATATACTGAGTCTTTGTTTCTGACCGCCTGACAAACTCATACCCTTCTGGGCTACAATTTCATCAAATCCGTCTTTTCTCTCTTTTATAAACTCTGTTGCCTGACCGATTTCTGCCGCCTGTTTTATCTCTTCAACAGCTGCATCCTTATCCCCCCAGGAGATATTTTCCTTTATACTTACATTGAAGAGTTCACTTTTTTGCAATGCTACTGCAACTCTTTCTCTTAATGTTTCTATTTTGTAGTCTTTCACATTTACACCGTTTACAAGGACTTCGCCTTCAGTCACATCATAAAATCTGGTAATAAGATTTATAAGGGAAGTTTTGCCTGAACCGGTAGCACCGAGAATACCTATTGTTTCGCCCGGGTTTATCACAAAACTTATATCATTGAGAACATTGTCTTCACCGCTTACCTGAGGATAGGCAAAGGATACATTCTTAAATTCCACTCTGCCTCTTGTATTTTCTTTAAGCACACCTTCACCGTCAGTAATGACAGGCTCTGTTTCAAGAACTTCATTTACTCTCTTTATAGATGCGCTTCCTCTTGATACCATCTGGAATATCATCGAAAGTCTCATAACTGCATTAAGAATCTGTGTCACATAGGTGATTGCCGCCATTACATTACCGGGAGTAACGCCTGAGGATGCAGATACTTTGATTCCGCCTACAACTATTACCGCTACTACGGAAAGGTTGAGAACAATATTGAGAAGAGGCATCATATATGAAAACATCACAAGAACTTTAAGTTGTGATGAAACAAGTTTACTGTTGGCGTCTTTGAATCTCTTTGATTCAAATTTTTCTTTCACATAGGCTTTGACTACTCTGGCACCGCCTACATTTTCCTGCATAACGGTATTAAGTCGGTCAAGTTTCTTCTGCAATACAGAAAAGACGGGACTTACTTTCAACATAAAATATGTCATTATAACCGCAACGGGAATCAATGCGGCAAACACCACTGCACCAAAGGACAAATCAAGAGTGAGCATACAGAATATTCCGCCGCCAAAAAGCATAAATGTACGGACAAAGCCTCGTATACTCATCATAACCAGATTCTGTATCTGAGTGATATCATTCGTTACTCTCGTAATAAGAGAACCTGTAGAAAATTTGTCTGTCTGTTCAAAAGAAAAACTCATTATCCTGCCAAATGTGGCTTTTCTCAGATCGTTTGAAAAGTTCTGGGCAGAAAGATTGGCAAACACGCCTGACAAAATCCCCGACAGTCCGCCCAATGCTACAAACATAATCATCTTAAGACCTGTATGTATGATGATATCCATATTTCCCACACCGTTATTTGAAAGCCCAAGGACACCCTCGTCTACAATGGTACTCATAAGCCGTGGCTGAAGAAGGTCCATAGACACTTCGCCTATCATAAACAGCGGCGCAAGGATTGTGAATAACCAGTATTTTTTTAAAAACTTAAATACCATCAGAAATGCTTCCTTTCCAATAAATAACTAACAAATATTCTACTCCTCTTAAGGAGCAGTGTCAATAAATGAGCAGGGATTTTCATAAATCTATCACATTTGCCGTCATATTGAGCGAAAATCAAAGAATCTTAAATGGGTGTGTTTGTGAGATTCTTCACTGCGTTTGGAATGACAAAACAATGTCAGTAATCATTGCAATATACAAAACCACCCCGGAATCCTTCGTCTTTAGTTAAGGATGATTGCGGGGTGGTGGTTATTTTTTGAGAAATAATATTATTTCACTGTGAATTTTATATTAAGTTTTTTATTTTTCGGAACATCTATTACAAGGTGTGCAGTAGCCAGGCCGCCCCACATATTGAAGATTCTCTCTGCTCTTTTTGTATTGTGGATGACGGGCTCTGATGATTCGATAGAAAGAATGCCGCCTTTTTTGTCAATTGTCACGGTATTATCCTTTATCTCAAGTTTTTCATCAGGGGTAGCGACTACAGGAAGGATAAACTTTGCACCTTCTGCTTCTGTGAATACAGAAATTTCAAAATCATCCTTTGTCATTGTATACTTCATTTCATATCTGTCTGTACCAAAAAATCTCGGTTCTTTTATCATACCTTTTGCGGTATATGTAGTGCAGTTATCGTCAGAATATGTATACACAGATGCTGTAGCATCATAGGTATTTCTTCTCTTTTTGCCGTCTACATGGTGTTCAAGTCGTGCAAGTTGACAAACATCTTCGAAGAATCTCGGCACCTGCATATTGTGTGCTTCTGCAAGTTTGAATTCATTTGGTCCGCCGCCAAGGACTATACCGATTTTGTTGTGATAAAGGAGTGTTACCGCACCGCCTGTAGGTGTTTCGTCATCATTTCCCTTAGCGTAGTCATCGCAGGAATATGTAGCGGTCCAGTCACCCTTTGTGGATACGGACACATTCATAGATGTAAAATCTGTTATACCGTCAAGAGTTTCTCTCGGAAGTTTTACATTGTTCTTTCTCACATATTCTGATTCTGCAAGAGGGATAAGGCCTTTTATGTGGCAGAATGAATGATGCACACAACATGGTTCATTCATCTCGGCATGATGTATACCCCCTGCAAGGAATCCGTCTACGGTACATCTCTTCAGGCACTCATAATTTCTGTGAGCGGCTTCAAAGAATGTTTCATCCTCATCACAAAAATATGCATATGCAGGCTGACATCCGTCAGATGTTCTGCTTCCCCAGTATGACCACTTATTTGAACGGGTACCCCAGGTATTGTCCCATCCGCCGTCAGGAAGCATAAACTTAAGGTGTGCTTTCATTGAATGGATAAGAACTTTCTTTGTTTCTTCATCTTCTCCGATATATTTAAGATATAAGGTAAGATTCGGCAATGATTCTTCCACATTATATCCAAGGTCAACAGGACGGAAACCTCTGCCGGTAGGAAGTTCTGTAGGTTTGTTTTCACCATAGAGAAATCCTTCGTCTGTAATATGTTCTACAGATATTTTTGCAAATTCTCTTGCTTTGTCGTAATACTTCTTATCTCCGAATACCTTCCAGGCAATTGCCATACTTGTAGCAGTTGCCACACGATAGTTGATATTCCAGTTTGTATTGTTGTAGAAAGAATTATATATATATTCAGAAGAGTCGAGATAATATGCCATCCACTCATTGTAATCTTCGTCTTCTATACTGTCTTTGAGATTGAAGAGAAGTTCTCCCAGAGAGATATTGAAAAATACTGTAATTCCGTACCAGGTGGAATTTGCATCATTGATAATCTGACCTTTGTCACGGAGCATATTTCTCATTGTCCACTTGAAGATAAGCCTTGCGGCATTGTAATACTTTTTGTCCCCTGTATTTTCATATACAAATACAAAGGGATACATAGCATCCCCTATTCG
>JAZSJF010000373.1:0-3559 GCA_045534195.1 Clostridia bacterium
CTTATAGTAAAGGAAGAAGGAGAAGAACATCTAACTGCTTTTGCAGAAGTAAAAAAAGATATAACAGATGTGAATGATAATGAGTATAATTAGCAGACCGTCATATAAGTCGGTTGCTGCAAAAGGAGAAAACTGTGGAAAACAAAAATCTTTACGGTATTATTGAGGGTGTGCTATTTGCTATGGGTGATTCTGTATCACTGGACAAACTTGCAGAAACCACCGGAGCAGATAAGGATGTACTCAAGACAGCAATAGAAGAACTTACAGAAATATACAATAATGATGAATCCAGAGGAATCACCATAATAAGACTTGATGACAGTTATCAACTCTGTACAAAAACAGATCTTTATGAATATGTAAGGGTAATGGCAGAGAAGAGGACAAGAAACAGTCTTTCCAATGCGGCTTTAGAGGTGCTGAGTATAATAGCATACAATCAGCCTGTTACCCGTTCAAGCATTGAATACATCAGAGGAGTAAACAGTGACGGCTCTCTTGCAAGACTTCTGGAGTTTGGTCTGGTGCAGGAAGTCGGCAGACTTGATGCTCCGGGCAGACCGGTACTTTTTGGCACAACAGAGGAATTTTTGCGTTGCTTTGCATTAAGTGACCTTACAGACCTTCCAAAGGTAGAAAAGACTCTCTCGCTTGATGAAATGGCAGACAGAAATCAGGACCAGTATGCAATGGATATTACAGGTGACGGTGAAGAGGGTAAACTCTATATCCACCCTACCGGGGATGAAACTGAAGTACCTGAGTACGATGAGGAAGAAGAATTCTGATATATGTTCCCCGGACAGGCATTTGATTACATATGATTGGGGGCGGATGTTATGAACTTGGTTTTCATTATTTTCGGAATTTTGGCGTTTCTTATATTATTCATACTTCTTGTAAGGATAAATGTGTCATTTATAGCAGAATATAAAGACAAAAAATTTGATTTTAAGTTAAGAGTATATATTCTCAATACATTGTTCGGAAAAGATATAAAGTTTTCAAAATCAGTGTCGCAAACTGAAGATACCGCGGAAGAAAATGATTCTTCAAAGGAAGATAATGACCAAAAAAAGACCTTGGAAGAATTTGTTTCCGATATAAAAAAGAGTATAAAAAAGTTTCTTATCTATAAAGATGCTTTCTTTATGACGAGAAACAAAATAAGAAAAAAGTTTGTGTTTAAGTCTCTTAACCTTTCCATAGATTATGGAGATGGGGATGCCCATACCACCGCAGTATCAGTGGGAGGAATGTGGGGCTTCATATACAATGTATTGGGATTTATAACAAAAACCGCCACAGTGAAAAAGCACACAGAAAGTGTAAACCCAATGTTCAACCAAAAGGTGTTTGCCTTTAAGACGGAAGGTATATTTGCAGTAAGGACAGTGCATATTATTTATGCATTGATACTTTTTAAATCAAATTACAGAAAAATACTTAAAACAGATACAGATAAAAAAGGAGTGTAAAAAATGGCAGGAATTGACAAGGTAATTTCAACAACTATGGATAATCTCAAGGAAATGATTGATGTAAATACCATTATCGGAAACCCGGTTAGTGCAGGAGAAAATGTGGTAGTAATCCCTGTATCAAAAGTGGCTTTTGGTTTTGCATCAGGCGGATCTGAATACATTTCGGGCAATGCAACTGAGGCAAATGCTTTTGGCGGAGGTGCAGGCGGCGGCGTGACAATCAATCCCGTTGCATTTCTGGTTGTGGAAAACGGACATGTAAGACTTGTTCCTGTATCGGATTCTGTTTCTGCAGTGGACAGAATTATAGATTCTGTACCGGAACTTATATCCAAGGCAAATGGATTTATTACTTCCATTATTGATAAGAAAAAGGAAGCAAAGAAAGAAGCCGAAACATCAGAAACGGTAGTTATAGAAGAATAAAATGTCATACAGGAGATGTAAAATCAGTTTTGCATCTCCTGTATTTTTTGTTCAGATATCACATATATTTTATAATGGTGATATTATGTACAGAATCCGTTTTATATTTATATTCGTTATTTTATTTGTGATGTCCTGCAATTCGGCTTATGCCATCTCTGCAAAGAGTTATGCCGTTATGGAAATGACCTCAAATAATGTGCTTCTGTCAAAGGATGCTCATACAAAACTTCCAATGGCAAGTACCACAAAGATAATGACCGCTCTTTGTGCCATAGAAAACGGAGATATGGACAGTGTGGTTGAAGTAAGCGACAAGGCAATTGGTGTGGAAGGCTCAAGTATGTACCTTGAAAGAGGGGAGAAACTTACGCTGAGAAACCTCCTCTACGGTCTTATGCTCAGTTCGGGAAACGATGCGGCAGTTGCAATAGCCATTCACATTTCGGGGAATGTGGAAGGTTTCATAAAGATTATGAACGATACCGCCGCAAAAATCGGTGCAAAAAACACACACTTCACAAACCCCAACGGGCTTCCCGACGACAATCACTATACTACGGCTTATGACCTGGCACTGATTACCTGTTATGCATACAAATATGATGACTTTCGTGAGATTGTTGCCACATACGAAAAAAACATTCCCTGGCAGGGCAGAGAGTATGACCGCAGACTGAAAAATCACAATAAACTTCTTACTATGTATGAGGGATGCACGGGAGTAAAGACAGGATTTACAAAAAAATCAGGCAGATGCCTTGTATCAGGGGCAAAAAGAAACGGAGCGGAAGTAATATGTGTGACTCTCAATGCTCCCGATGACTGGAATGACCATATGACACTTATGGACAGTGTGTTTCCGAGACTCAGTGTAAAGAAACTGTTCAGAAAAGGTGATTATATCGCAACCGTTACAGTGAAAGATGGAGAAGTAGACAGAGTGGGAGTGGTGGCAAAAGAGGATATAGATATGGTCATAACAGACGGCAAAATCCCTTCTGTCAATGTGGTGACAGAGATACCTGATACGATCACGGCTCCGTCAGGGTTTGAGGAAACGGTGGGTGAGATATGTGTATATCACGGAAACCGCCTTGTGGGAAAAACATCTCTTGTCACCAAAGAGATGATACGGCAAAAGGAAAAGCCTCATATATGGCAGTCTGTATATAATGTACTCAAGGCATTTATTGCAGGAAACGAGTAAGTTTTTGGTTGACAACAGAGTCTTAATATTATAAATTAAATATATACAAAAAAATATATGGAGAATACTATGGAAAGAGATATAAGATTACAGAACTACCTTGCAATGGCAAGTGTGGCATCAAGACGTGCAACAGAAAAACACATACTTGACGGCAGAGTGCGTGTAAACGGAGTGGTGGTTACGGAACTTGGCACAAAGGTATCAGAAAATGATGAAATAAAAGTTGACGGTGTAACCGTCACCCCTTCAAAAAAGAAATATTATATAATGCTCAACAAACCTTCAGGTTATGTAACTACAGCCAGGGACCAGTTTGACAGACCTACGGTTTTTGATCTTGTAAAGGATATTGACGACAGACTTTTCAGTGTGGGAAGACTTGACTATGATACAGAGGGACTTCTTATCCTTACAAACGACGGAGATTTCACAC
>JAZSJF010000184.1:0-2244 GCA_045534195.1 Clostridia bacterium
GCCTTTTTGCGATCTGGAGTCTTTTTACATTCCCTATTTGTTTATGATTTGTTCAGTTTTTTTATTGAGTGATGTTATTTGGAGAATACCACCATACCGCAATCAGGTACATAGAGTTTGTATACTCCCACATCCACTTCTATATCACCGCGTCTTATGAGATTTCCCATACAGTCAAATATTTCGTATTTATGAGCACCTGTAGATACTTCGCTGTCAAGATACATTTCCTTACGGCCTGTTGCATTTATAAGCACAAGTTTGTCTGGATTTGTCTTGAGTTTATATGAATTGGATGAATAAGCACAGACTATTTCACATTTATCTGTTACAACTGCGGCTTTTGAATAACAAGCCTCGGGATTGTACGGAATTACTTTTCCGTTTAATATGGTATCTCTGTTTTCTTTCCAGAAATTAAGATAAAACTTTATCATTTCAAGATGTTCATCATTCATCTTTTTGAGGTCTACGGATATCTGAGGCACACTGAAGAGAATGTTTATAATCTGTCTTGCGGCATTTTCTACAGTATCGTTTGTATTCCACATAAGCATATCAGAATGAATAGCGGTTGTACCTGACATAAGTCTTAAGTCGATAACACCCATTCTGTTTTTCATAATGTCATTTGGACAGTCATACACTCTCAGCATATTTCCGTATTTTTTCATTACGGGGCCGAAGTATTTCTGTCTGAATTCAATAGCGATATCCTTGTTGATTTTCTTAAGTTCCTGCATAATACTCTTTAAGAGTTTTTCGATGCCGTCTTCCAGTGACTGACAGTCCATACCTTTTTCGTTGAAGTGTGAATACTCTGTAAGGCTCATTGAATCAATGAAATCCAGTTTAAATCCGTCAAGTCCCCATTCTTTTGCGGCATTTACATATATGTCCTTGAGAAATTCTCTTACCTTTTTGAATCTCGGGTCAAGACAACACCAGTCTTTGGACGGATCATCAAGAAACATATCCTTGAATTCTTCAAAAGCCTTTGAATGTTTGCCCACAAAAGGAATTGAATACCACATAATATATTTCATATCAAGTTTGTGTGTTTCTTCCACAAACTTCTTCATATCGGGAACCTTCGGTGCATATACTTCCCAGTCACCGCAAAAAGCGTAACCTCTGTTGTTGTCGCCTGTCTGCCATCCGTCATCTACGATAACAGTGTCCATTCCGTATTCTTTGGCTATCTTGAACTGTTCTAAAAGTTCATCCATAGTAAATTTCTGATGATAACTGTACCAGGTGGAGTAAAGAGGTGCTTTTGCACATTCAGGCACTTTTGCACTCTTGTATCCGCCGTCGGAGGACCACCATTTCTCTGCATCATATATAGCATCGTAAAAAGGAATATTTCTTAAGTCGATTCTTATCTTTGCACTGTATGTATCAATTGCATTTACGGGAATTGTAAAGAATGTGACTCTGCACTTGATAAGTGATGTTTCTTCTTCTACACCGGTAGAGATTCTTATAGGTGTTTTTACATCTGATACTGAGATAAGACCTCTGTTTTTTCCTGATGCACTTATGAGGGAATGTACAGGCGCACCTGAACCCACTCTTGAATCAATAATATTCGGTCGCCATGCAGGTTGAATGTTTCTTAATGCACCGCAGAGAGGATTCCATACAGACTGCATATCAATACACTCAATATCCCACGCTACGGTTACTTCTTTTGGCACAACCTTTTCTTTCATTGTGATATCTACAGATAATTCTATAATATCTTTTTCTTTGTTGACTTTTTTCAGTGTTACACTGTAGCCTTTTTCTTTTTCCGTTACGAAATTAATACCGCCGATTTTCATATGTGAAACTCCCTTCATAAATGTGGTCAGGTTTAAGTGAATTGTATCATACCCTATATGAAAAATCAATATTGTCTTGGTATAAATAATTCCCATATTAACCATATAAATTCGTGTATATGATATATCGGATTTTTTGAAAAGTAAATTGATAAATCAACAAAAAATGTATTATCTGATGATTGTAAGGAAAAATATTTTTGACAGGATGAAATAGATGTGGTAGAAATATATATATTTTATGTAAGGAGAAGATGTAATGAAGAGCATTTCTGTTAAAAATGTGAACGAGTTTATGGAATTTCTTGTTGAAAATGAAAAGAGCGACAACACAATAGAAAAATATATGCGTGACATTCGATTTTTCTGTAAATGGCTCAATGGAAGAGAGGTTAATAAGTCAGTAGTACTTGCTTAT
>JAZSJF010000310.1:0-1540 GCA_045534195.1 Clostridia bacterium
TATATATAAATTATATCAAAGAGGCAATATAATGTGAAACAAAATCGTTCCAAAAATTACGACAAAACCCGCAGATTTAATACAAAACCTGCGGGTTTAAAAGTTATAGGATTGGTTCTTTAATCGGCTTTGGGCTCTTTCTTGGGAATCGTTTTTCCATTGGTCTGACTTTCTTTATAACCACAAGATTATGACAAAGGTCAGTGGTGGGGATTGAATAATTTATAACTCCCTGAAGTTCTCCGCCAAGTGTTGCAATAGCCTTTTCTGCCATTTTTATTTCATCTGTGACAGATGGACCTTTAAGCGCAACAAAATATCCCCCCACCTTCACATATCCCATACACAATTCGCAAAGTGATGCAAGGTTTGCTACTGCCCTTGATACTGCAAAGTCATACTTTTCTCTGTATTCCTTTTTGTTTGCAAATTCTTCTGCTCTTGCGTGAAGTGTGGCACAGTTGGGAAGTGGAACTTCTTCTATAACACAATTTAAGAAGTTGAGTCGCTTGTTAAGTGAATCAAGCATAGTTATCTTAAGATCAGGTCTTTCGATAGCCATTACGGCAGAAGGAAATCCTGCTCCGCATCCCACATCAATCACCGATGCCCCATCTTTGAATTCTATATGGTCAAAAATTGCCATACAGTCAAGAAAGTGCTTGGTTGCCACAGAGTATTCATCTGTTATGGCGGTGAGATTCATCTTTTCATTCCATTCTGTGAGAAGAGAATAGTATTTATAATATTTATCTGTATTATTGTTTATAAGTTCCTTTATGGTATTCATAACGACTCCTTTATTGAATACTTACAAGAAGCACACCAATGTCTGCAGGTGACACGCCTGAAATTCTTGACGCCTGACCGATGGATACGGGACGGATTTTGTCAAGTTTCTGTCTTGCTTCAAGACGAAGTCCTTTGATAGACTGATAGTCTATTCCTTCGGGAATAAGTTTGTCCTCGAGTTTTTTGAATTTCTCCACCTGTTCTATCTGCTTTCTGATATATCCGTCATATTTAATCTGGATATGTACCTGTTCTCTTACATATTTATCAAGTTCAGGTCTCTTTTTATCGATAGATGAAAGCACTTCATAGTCAAGTTCAGGACGTCTGATAAGTTCTGAAAGTTTGACACCTGTTTTGAGCGGAGTTGAACCAAGACTTTCGAGAAGACTGTTTGCCTGTTCAGAAGGTCCGATATTTGTATGCTCTACTCTCTGGATTTCTTCTTCTATAAGACGCTTTTTCTCAAGGAATTTATTATATCTTTCCTCAGATATAAGACCTATTTCATAACCCAACGGTGTAAGACGAAGGTCTGCATTATCCTGACGGAGAAGAAGTCTGTATTCGCTTCTTGATGTCATCATACGGTAAGGCTCATTTGTGCCTTTTACGGTAATATCGTCTATAAGCGTACCTATATAACACTGTGAACGGTCAAGTATAAAATCAGGTTTGCCTGAAATCTTTCTTGCAGCATTTATACCTGCCATAAGTCCCTGTGCCGCCGCTTCTTCATAGCCTGAAG
>JAZSJF010000181.1:0-5100 GCA_045534195.1 Clostridia bacterium
CATCGGTGAAGGTCCTGTATGGAACGAAAAAGAACAAAAACTCTACTATGTAAACCCTCATGGCAACGAATACAGAATACTTGATGTATATACAAAAATCATAAAGGAATATGCATTTGACAAACAATCGGGAGAAATAGAATATACAGGCCGTGAAATTGCATTAAAAAGCGTAGACGGAATCACAATCGATATGGAAGGAAATCTCCTTGCAGCAGCATGGGGATACGGTCATCTGTCTGTGATAGACACAAAAACACTTACGATTAAAGACTATATAGAAGTACCTGCAAAGATTCCTGCAAGTTGCGGTTTTGCAGGAAAGGATATGGAAAAACTTATTATCGTAACTGCTGATTATAACGGCATTTCAAAGGAAGACAAAAATGCCGGATACACATTTTCTCACAATCACTTCTCTGTAGGAAGAAAACCATATATCTTTAAAACAAAGGAAGATGAATAAATGACAGGCGTAATTGTAAACTGTATAACTGTAATTCTTGGAAGCCTTATCGGAATGATATTCAAAAAAGCGATTCCCGAAAAAATATCCCAATCTGTAATGAACGGTATAGGACTTTGTGTTATATACATCGGTATATCGGGAATGGTATCCGGAGGAAATGTACTTATACTTATCACATCAACAATCGCCGGACTTATCATAGGTTCATTGATTGATATTGACCGGAAACTAAACGATCTGGGAGATTATGTACAAAGTAAACTTTCAAAAGACGGCTCTGTTTCCATTGCTTCAGGATTTGTAACGGGAAGCCTTCTTTTCTGCACAGGCGCTATGACAATTGTAGGTTCAATAAATTCCGGTATATCCGGTGACCATACACTGATATTTGCAAAATCAGCAATGGACTTTGTATCATCAATGATGCTTGCGGTATCGCTTGGATTCGGAGTTCTTTTGTCATCAGCATTTGTATTTGTATTTCAAGGCGCAATCGTACTTCTTGCCACATACCTTCAACCTGTACTCACAGAGGGAGTAATAGGTGAAATATCTCTATGCGGCTCGGTTATAATTCTGGCACTTGGTCTTAACCTTATGTCAATAACAAAAATAAAAGTGGCAAACTTTATGCCGGCAATATTCCTCACACCTGTTTTTTATTATATAGCAGAATGGATAATGTCTTTAGTATAAAAAACAAAATGCAGAATGGATTTATCAACCATTCTGCATTTCTTTTATTTCGTCAATATATTTGTCCCAGGGATAAAGAGTCACATTGGGATAATCCCTAAACTCCATATATTTATCGCTTCTCGGATGATTAAAACCTACAAGATATGAAAACAACGAGATATTCTTTGCCCTGTTATCTCTGCTTCCGTATTTGCCGTCTCCGAGAAGAGGCATTTTTCTTGAAGCAAACTGACATCTTATCTGATGAAATCTACCTGTATGAAGTTTCACACTGACAAGGGATGTATCAGATGTTGATTTTATCACACTGTACTCAAGAGATGCTTTTTTTGCACCTTTTCTTTCTTTTTTTACAACGAAACTCTTTTGTTTCACACTGTCTTTAAAGAGAATATCTTCCATAACACCCGATTTTTCCATAGGGGTATCTGCACATACCAAAAGATAACACTTTGTCAGTTTGTTATTCTGAATAGCGTCCGAAATCTTTGCCGCAGAGAATTTGTTTCTGGCATAAACCATCACTCCGCCCACACTCATATCCAGTCTGTGTAAGGTGTATAACTCCCCTTTGTATCCCTCGGATGCAAGACAGGACAAAACATTATTCGGTTTTTCAATATCTGCCTCTGAGGAAACACCAACCGGCTTATTTATAACAAGGATATCATCATCTTCATAAAGAATCTTCATTTTTATCTGACATCTCCTGACAACAAATCTTCTGTTGTCTGTCTGTTTACTGCCACATAGTCACTGCCATCCTTTACCATAACCACTGCAGGGCGGTAAACACGATTGTAATTTGATGACATGGAGAAATTGTATGCACCGGTGGAAAGTACCGCTATCATATCGCCCCTCTTACATTCAGGAAGATATACATCCTCCTGGATTATATCACCGCTTTCGCAAAGACGGCCTACAACAGAACATTTCATAGAAGTCTCTTTGTCTGCATTGTTTGCACTCATTACTGTATAAGGTGATTTATAAAGAGCATATCTCGGATTATCACTCATACCACCGTCTATGGCAACATATGTCTTATATCCTTCAATAACCTTTACACAACCTACTTTGTATACTGTAGTACCTGCATCGGCAACAATACTTCTGCCGGGTTCTGTAATGATGAAAGGAACTTTGATACCGAGTCTTTCACACTCTTTCTTCACACCGGATACAGCATGCATTATCCATTTCTTTTTGTCGATTTTTTCATCATTTTCTGTATATCTTACGGCACATCCGCCGCCAATATCAAGAATTTTTGCCTGATATCCGTGCTTTTGGTTCATTTTTACCATAAAGTCAAGTATGATTTTTGCACCGTCAACCAAAGGCTCAGAGTCAAACATCTGTGAACCGAGATGATAATGAAAACCTTCAAGGTCAATATTAGGCATAGAAAGAGTCTTTAAAAGGACTTTTTCCGCATTGTCGCCAATCATTGAGAAACCGAATTTCGAATCGATTTTTCCGGTATTTACCGCTTCGAATGTATCAGGATTGATACCCGGAGTAAGTCTTATAAGAATTTTTTGCTTTACGCCTTTTTTCTCTGCGAAATACTGTATGGTTTCTATCTCTTCCATACAGTCGGCAACGAAATACCCTACTCCTTCTTCAATAGCCTTTTCTATATCTTCATCTGTCTTGAAATTGCCATGAAAAAATATCCTGGAAAGGTCAAAACCCGCAGCCTTCGCTGTGTACACTTCACCTATACTTACAGAATCAAGTCCGATTCCTTCTTCCTTTGCAATCTGAGCCATTCTTACAAAAGAACATGCCTTACTTGCATATATAACAAGAAAATCATCACATACGATAACTTCCTTTATCCCCTCGTTATATGCTCTCATATTTTCTCTTATTTTGTTTTCGTCCATAATATACAAAGGGGTTCCGTACTTTGCAGCAAGATCTACTGTGCTTACTCCCGCAACGCAAAGTTCACCCTTATTATTTATACTTAAATTTTCGTGAATCATAATGCCACCTCCGAAATATGTAAATATATTTAATGATTATACCACAAATCCCTGCAAATTGTCAATCTATACATAATCTATGAAATTTAAACGGATTATGTTAAAATTTTACACATCTTTTACATACGAATAATCACACTTTAACATACAGGAAATAAAATACCTGATGTAGTTGACTTTTTTTACACTTTCTATTAAAATTTTAAGTAACAATATGAAAGGATACACGGAATGAACAGAATTTTTTGCGTTGAAGATGATGAAAACATCAGAGAATTAATTGAATATACCCTTTCAAATGTGGGATATGATGTGAAGGGATTCGGCTCTGCAAACGAGTTTTATGAAGAAATAAAGACAGTCTCCCCTACACTTATCCTTCTTGATATTATGCTTCCCGATTCAGACGGGCTGACAATTCTTTCGAATATCAGACAGAATGAATCACTGAAAGATATTCCGGTAATTATGCTTACCGCCAAATCAGGACAAATGGACAAAATAAAAGGTCTTAACCTGGGTGCCGATGATTATATTACAAAGCCATTTGATATAATGGAACTTGTGGCAAGGATAAATGCAGTAATAAGAAGAATACCCAAAAAAGAAAAATCAGGGAAATATACATTCAAAGAAATAACCATAGATACAAACAGCAGAAAAGTAACAGCAAACGGTAAAGAAATAACTCTTACCTACAAGGAATTTGAACTTCTCTCTGCCCTTGTCATAAACAAGGGAATTGTCCTTTCAAGAGAATCCCTTATGCTTAAAGTATGGGACACAGACTTTGAAGGCGAATCAAGAACCGTTGATGTACACATAAGAAGTTTAAGGCAAAAACTCGGCGAATACGGCGAGTATATCTGCACAATAAGAAATGTAGGCTATAAGGTGGGATAAATCTTGTACAAAAAAATATACAAAAGTCTTAATATAATGGCTGTAATTACTCTCATACTGTCTGCTTCTCTTATTATGACCATAACCAACATAATCTCCAATCAAAAAATCAAAGAAGAACTGAAGGCAGAATGCGATGTACTCACAAGCCTTATTATTTCGGAAAGTTCAAAAGATGATATACTCTCTACCATTCCCCCGTCAGATAAAAGAAGGATAACACTTCTCACAAAGGAAGGCATAATAACAGACGACATCTTTTCTTCACCGGAAACCGGCAAAAACATCTCACAGGAAAATGAGATTATGGAAGCAATCAAAAACAACTCAGGCTATACAAAAAGATACTCAAAAAGCAAAAACTCCATTATAACCTACTACGCTCACAAAATGTCTGACGGAAGAATAATTCGTATAGGAAGCGTAGAAAACAATATGATAGGTGTAGTTCTTACAATGATTATTCCGGTAATCCTGGTTATCATTCTTATATATATACTTTGTAAGATAATTGCATCCGAAATCACAAAATCCATAGTAAATCCTATTGAAAAAATTGATATAAAAAAAGAAAATTATGATGAAATATATCCTGAACTTGTACCGTTTCTAAAAAGAATTTCAGGTCAGAGCAAAGAAATACTTATGCAGGCGGAACGAGTATCAAGACAAAAAGCAAGACTTAATACAATCAGTGAAAATATGACGGAAGGTTTTTTGCTCTTTGACTCTGATAAAAACATCACATCAATGAATAAAGGTGCATCGAAGATTTTCGGAACTGATGAAAATTATGTATTTATGCCGTCGATATCTGATCTTACAGACAATAAAGACATACTCTCACTTACTGACAGAGCCTTTGAAGGTGAAAAATGCTCTTTGTCGTTAAAAATCAACGATACTTATTACAGAGCATTCGCAAACCCTGTATATCAGGAAAGCAGTCTTATAGGTGTCGTAATGATGATTGTGGATGCCAACGAGGAAGCCAGACTGGAACTTATCAGAAGAGAATTTTCGGCAAATGTA
>JAZSJF010000232.1:0-2357 GCA_045534195.1 Clostridia bacterium
TACATTTCTTAAATATACCCTTAAGTATTGCTCCGTCATACTGTTTGTCTATTACAGCACCTTCTGTTTTCATAGATGAAAGGACTTTCTTTGAAAAATCCAGGTCATATGGATACTGCATAGGGATAAACAACGGATACAGATTGTATTTTTCACAGAATTCATCAAGATTGATTGCGATTTCTCTCTCAAAGTATTTCTGTGCATTTTTCCAGTTTCGAAGACTTACTGCAATAATCTTTTTGTCCTTAGGAATATTATACATATCCATTACGGAATCCACTGTTTTTTCATCTGCACAATCCAGTGTAAAGGTAGGATCTGCAGTAACAAGGATATTTTCGTTGTCCACACCGATTTTCTTCAAAAATTCCAGAGAATCTGTTTCTCTCAATGTGATAAGATCTGCGCGGTTAAATTCCCTGACCGTACTTTTTATATTTCTTGCCTTATCCACAGGTCCTACACCGTTGGCATATACCATAACGGGAAGATGCATCCATTTTGCAAGGCGCATAAGGAAAAGATAGTACATAATTGACTTTGTACTTGTCACATCCTGGATAAGACTTCCTCCGCCACTTATAAACACCTTCGTCTTTTTCATAGCGGAGATGATTTTTATAATATTTATTCTCTTTATGGATTTCACATTATACTTTTCTTCCGTATCCTTCGGATTATCAGAAAGAACTGTAATGTTTAAGTCTTCATCACATTCTTTAAGGCTCTTTGTCATTGCGGAAAGAAGGGTATCGTCACCACTGTTGTGAAATCCGTAATAACCCGAAATCATAAAGTCAACAGTTTCTCTCTGTTCTCTTTTTAAAAGTGCATCGTATGCCTCAATGTTGCTCTTTGCCATAGCGGAAATGGAGTAGCGTTCTGTGACAATCTCTTTGCCGTAGCCTATAAGGTGATTTTTTTCTTCATCACTCATTTCATACACTCTGACAATATCGTCACACAGCATTTCGGCAGTCATTTCCTTACATCCTCTGCCGGTGAAGTTTGTATCAAGACAAAGGTTAAGTTTGTCCTCGCCAAACACACCGATATATCCGCCGAATCCTCCCAGAATGACCACATTTCCCGAACTCATAGCCTCAAGTGCAACACGGCTTATGCCGATGACCACATCTGCCATAGCGGTAAACTTATACACATCTGTCCTTGCACCTGCAAGGTGGAACAGGTTTTTGCCGTGACCTTTGTTGAATGCAGAAGTTCTTCTTTCTATTGTATCATATTCCGTTCCTGAGCCTACGATGATAATCTTTGCATTGGGGATTTTTTTAAGAATTTCTTCCCCTTTTTCTATAAGACGGTATGCTCCGTCACAGTTTCCCTCATCAAGTCTTGATACAAAGATAATCTTGTAATCGCTCTCTGATATATCAAACTCCTCAAGCAAATCAGAGTAGTCTGCATTCTCTGAAAATGTGTCCTGATTGATGCCGTTGATGGTAAGATGTATCCTTTCATCAGGGATGGAATACACATCCTTTACATATGTCTTTACATCCTCACTTACGCAGATTGTTTCCTGTCCCCAATTTGTAAGGAGTTTAAAGAGAAATCCTGATGAATACACACCATGAACTGTAGTGATAAAGGGTGTCTTTGTGACCTTGTTTACAAGTGAGCACACAAAGGCAGGGATACGGGCGTGAGCGTGGATGATGTCTATTCTTTCTCTCTTTACAATTTTCTTTATAGTGCGGTATGACTTTACAATATCCAGGGGACTTTTTGCATTAAGAGGAGCATAGAAATGTCTGATGCCTGATTTTTTCAATTCTTCTTCATACACGCCGCCGCTTGATACTGCATATACGGTGTAGCCGTTTTGAGAAAGATACTTTGCAAGTTCCACCACATGGGTTTCTGCGCCGCCTATCTCCAAGCCCATAAGCGCCATGAGGATTCTTCTGTTCTTTTTCATTTTTGTGCTCCTTTCTGTGTTAAATATCGTTGCCGAATGGCAACATATCGAGCCAAATGGCATATCGAGTGCTTTTGCACATATCGAAAATCTCGCAAGAGATTTATATCGATGCGGTCGTAAGACTACACATCCTGTGGGATGTTTCGACTACGCTACGCTTCGCTCAACATGACGATAACTCCTGAATTTTTAGAAAACAGTAGGGTACGATGCCTTTCATCGTACCGCTATGCAACACTACCAAACGGACAGATGAGGGCATCTGTCCCTACAATTCAATACCAATCGAGCAATCGTAGGGACATAATCGCCTTTGGCGACTGTAGTGAATAGAGAAAATTGAATAATGAATAATTATGGTTAAAATCACTGAATAGTGATTTTTTTCATTATAGTTCGGGATGTCGAG
>JAZSJF010000457.1:0-5360 GCA_045534195.1 Clostridia bacterium
TGGAAAGGCGGTTGCCTAAAAATCGCAACCGCCACAAAAAATTCCATTATTCAATTTTGACCCCAACTATTGACAAAGAGCCAATATTTATTTGTATTTTTGAATGCTCGTATATATACTCACCGTTTTTTTGGGTTATGTATCAATTTTACATTACTGCCCTATCTCTTGGACAATACTGTTTCTTCGTATTTTTTAACTTCTGCAAACCATTCTGTGTCCTTAACGCATCCTGACTGCTCAAGGTATTCATCCCAGATATCGCCAAACGGAAGAACTTTGATTCTTTCCTGCATAACCATAAGTTCTGTCATATTGCCTTCATCCTGAATTTTCTTAAGAAGTGCAGTTGGCTCTAAAAGTGCATAGAGAAGTGCTTTCTGCCAACTTCTGAAACCTACTGTCCATGCAGAGATTCTGTTGATTGATGCATCGAAGTAGTCAAGTGCCATATACACTTTGTCAAAACCGTCACATCTTACGATTTCTTTTGCCATTTCTTTTGTTTCATCATCAAAGAGAACTACATGGTCACTGTCCCATCTGATAGGGCGTGTGATATGAAGTGCAATTTCAGGGAAGAATGCAAGAAGTGCAGGAATCTTGTCAGATACCACTTCGGTGGGATGATAGTGACCATTATCCATAAGCGGGAGACATCCGTCGTGTGATGCGGCAAATGAAAGTGAAAATTCCGCACTGCCCACTGTGTATGCTTCTACGCCGATACCAAATACTTTTGATTCTACACAAGGTTTAACTTTTGTTTTGTCAAATGGTTCAGAAAGGATTGCTTCGATAGATTCTTTGTATCTTACTCTTGGTCCGAGTCTGTCTGCAGGAATGTCCTTAAATCCATCACCTGTCCAGATATTCATTACACAAGGGATACCTGTTTCTTCTGCAAAGTACTGACTGATTCTGATACAAGCCTTACCGTGTTCAATCCAGAACTTTCTTACATCTTCGTCAGGGCTGGAAAGTGTAAGACCGTCTTTTACTTTTTCGTGTGAGAAGAATGTAGGGTTAAAGTCGATACCCATATTTCTCTCTTTAGCAAATTCTACCCATTTTTTGAAATGCTTTGGTTCGAGTTTGTCACGGTCTGCAAATTCGCCATCTTCAAATATAGCATAACAAGCGTGTACATTAAGTTTCTTTGTACCGGGGCAAAGTGAAAATACTTTGTCCATATCTGCCATAAGTTCTTCAGGTGTTGTAGCCTTACCGGGATAGTTACCTGTTGTCTGGATACCGCCTGTCAAAGGGCCGTCATGGTCAAAACCTGTAACATCATCCCCCTGCCAGCAGTGAAGTGATACAGGAAGAGTTTTAAGTTTAGCAATAGCGGCATCTGTATCAATGCCAAGTTCCTTATAAATGGCTTTTGCTGATTCATATCTTGTCATATTATTTTACCTCCAGAAGTTTTATATATTTTTCGTACGCTTTGTTCCATTCGTCCGGATTTTCCGGTTTGTATACAGAAAGTTCTGTACTGTCTTTGATAATCTTTCTTGCACTCTTAAGGTCTGCGATTTCTCCGAGAGAGATAAGTTGAACAACCGCATTACCCATTGCAGTAGCCTCTACAGGACCTGTAACAACAGTGGTATCGCAGGCACTTGATGCAAATTTGCAGATAGGCTTTGCTTTGATACCGCCGCCCACCATATGAAGCGCATCACACTTATGACCTGTAATCTCTGACATATTTTCAAGTGTATATTTATATTTGAATGCAAGACTTTCATAAATACATCTTACGATTTCGCCGTCTGTTTCAGGGACCTTCTGTCCTGTCATCTTACAGAATTCCTTTATTCTCTTTGGCATATCGCCATATGGCTCAAACATAGGATGGTCAGGATTTATAAGGCTCATAAAAGGTTCTGCTTCCACAGCCGCCTTATCAAGCACATCGTACTTGATTTCCTTGCCTTCTCTCTGCCACTGACGGCAGGTTTCCTGGAATACCCAGAGCCCCATAATATTCTTAAGAAAACGGATTGTTCTGTCATATCCGCCCTCATTTGTGATATTTGCATCCATTGCGGATTTGTTGATAACCGGCTCTTTGAGTTCTGTACCAAAAAGTGACCATGTACCGCAACTTATGTAATAAAAATCATCAACTTCACTTGGAACTGCCACAACTGCAGATGCAGTATCGTGAGTAGCACAGGCAATAACAGGCACTCTCTCACATCCAAGTGCTTCTGCCACATCTTCTGACAACATTCCGTACTGTTCGCCCGGTTGAATAATAGGAGCAAACATATCCTTCTTCATACCGATGATATCAAGGATTTCTTCATCAAAATCCCTCTTTGAAGCATCAAGAAGTCCTGATGTGGAAGCAATAGTATATTCTGTTCTCATTTCTCCCGTAAGGAAATATGCAAGTAAATCAGGGATAAAGAGAAGTTTCTTATTTCCTGCTATTTTTTCAGGCTGATATTTGGAGAGATAATACATCTGGAAGATTGTATTGATTCTCATAATCTGTATTCCTGTCTTTGAGTACAGTTTATCTTTTGGAAGAACTTCAAAAAGTTCTGTATCCATATTATCTGTTCTCATATCACGGTAGTGAACAGGATTTGAAGTAAGGTCGCCTCTTTCGTCTATAATACCGAAATCAACGCCCCATGTATCTATGCCGATGGAATCAAATCCACCATCTAATTTAGCAGCAATAATCCCCTTTTTGATTTCTTCAAACAAACGAAGAATATCCCAATAAAGAGTTTTATTCACAGTAACCGGCTCATTAAGAAATCTGTGAACTTCTTTGAGTGTTACCTTTGAATTTTCATATGTTGCAATAATTGCTCTTCCGCTTGAAGCACCAAGGTCGAAAGTAAGCACTCTTTTTGCCATTAAAATTCATTCCTTTCATATTTTGACGGGCACAATACCCCTATTTACTATATATAATGATATTACAAATCATCAAAAAAATCAATAGAAAAATAACAAAATACACATAAAAAGACATCAAACAAAGAAAAACCAACACAAACAAAAATTATTATGTGGGATTTAAGATAAATTTATCTTTGAATATAAAAAATACAACCATCAATTGAATAAAACTGTATGCTTGTGCCATCATATAATGTTGATTTTTGCAGCAATTGATTGTAAAATATAATAAAATCATATATACAAAGGGTGATTATCGTGAATAACAGTTCAATAGCCGCTCCAAAAAGAATAGCAAGTTGGTGGATAACCTGGGAGGACCTTAACTGGCCTCATCAGGATGCATATGACAAAATAAAAAGAAGAGCAGAAGGTCTTGCAAAAGCAGGTGCTACTACTGCAATGATTTTTGGTACACATTTCAGATGGGATTATATGCCATATTTTATTCTTCTTCACGATTATCTTGCCACTGTTGCGGAAGAACTTGGCAAATACGGTCTGGAACTTTATGACCATCACAGTGTATGCCTTGTGCACCGCTACGGCACAAAAGAAGAAATGAGAAATGTAATGCTCCATTCAGGTCCTCATCTTCCATTCTCTCCCTCTTATGAAGCGGCTGCAAGTTGGGAATACAACGGCACAAAACTCAACGACTGGAGAATGATAGATGTAGTATCAGGCAAGCCTATGTACTATCCTCAATATACCGCAGAATCATTCTGTGTAAGAAACCCTATGTTTATAGAAGCATACAAAAAATATGTAAAAGACCTTGTATCTTCAACAGGTATAAAGGGACTGTCTGCAGACGATCCTATTCACTTTACCCGTTACAGAACATGCGGATGTGAGCATTGCCGAAATGAACTTAAAAGAAGAACGGGAATGGACCTTCCGTCATACGACGACAGAACCTTCTGGGGCAACTGGGAAAACGAAGCCTGGAAGGAATGGATTGATATGAGACTTGACGCAACGGGAAACTTTATGAAAGAAGTTTTTTCTGTTCTTCCCGATGATTTCAGACTTACCTCCTGCGGAGGGGGAAGTGCGTCAGGTGTGACAGTCGGTACCGCACAATATGCAAGTGCATTCTTAAAGGGCAGTAACTATCTTAATCTTGAACTTGTAGGAAATACCCCCGCATATAAGCACGATCCACACACCTCAAATACAACTACTGCTCACAAGATAATTTCTGCCGCACATCACCAGGGTGCCGCAAGAGAAAAAGGCTTAAGATGTTTCGGCACAGGATTTGGATTTACCGAAGCAACATCAAACATCGTATGGGCAGTAAACAAAATGCTTGGTGCAGATTGCTGGTTGTCAACACTCAAAGGCAGACTTGGCCTTCCCGAGCATATATTAAAAACTCTTCCCGAAGAATATGAAATTGTCGGAAACGCATTTAACTTTGAAAAAAATCATCCTGAACTCTTTGACGGTGAACAGACAATACAGATGGGAATCTTTTATTCTGATAAAACAAAATTTGAAACATTTTTCGGAAATCTCAACAAAGGTCTTGCCGCTGACTACTCACATACTGTAGAACTTATGTTTTCAAGAGGAATAAGTGCATCCACTGTATTTGACTTTGACAAAGAGCCAAAGGAATATCCGATTATACTTGTTCCAAGTGCCATACTTATGAGCGACGAAGAAATAACATCTATGAAGGAATACATAAAAAGAGGCGGAAAAGTACTCCTTACAGGTCCAAACAGAGCATTTGAGACAGATTACAAATGGATTCTCCCCACATCACCAACACTGGAAAATCCTATAGACTTCTTCTCTACAAAAATGAACGGTGCATTCCCCGCGGCAGAATACTGGCTGGCAGAAGATAATATGCCGGTATGCGATGCACCATTGGAAATAAAGGAAATAGCCCCTTCTCTCTACTACACACCGCACAGAATGAGAGACAAAATGATTGATGATTTGGTACTGGATATAATAAATAAATTCAAAAATCAACTTCCTGTAAACATAACAAAATCAGAAGGATATTTCGTAAATATATTTGAGTCAGATGACAGATATACTGTTCATTTTCTTGCAAAAGACTTTGATACGGAAGTGGACAAAGAACTTGACGAAATGAGATTTCACCGAAGCCGTGTAAACTATATCACAAAGGTAACTGCCATTGATGTGACAGATAAACTTAAACTTGAAACAAATCTTGATGCAGAGGTTTATCTTCCATTTAATGATGAAAATGCGCAGATATCAAAAAAGGACGGCTTATTGGAAATCAATCTGCCAAAAAACACACAGTATATAATTGTATCTTTGAAAAAATAAAAAACTGGGAATGTAAAAAAACTCCAGATCGCAAAAAGGCATAGAGTAAGCCAAAATCAAAGCCCTGAAATCACAACAAAACTTATAAATTACTCATTATGTGGGAAATA
>JAZSJF010000219.1:0-7924 GCA_045534195.1 Clostridia bacterium
TATGCTAATTGTTGCTCTTGCCACAAAAGGAGAATCAAGAGTCAGTGATATTCTCTATATAGACAGAGGATATGTGAATATAGAACAAAAACTTACAAATCTGGGAGCAGATATCAAGAGAATCGATGATTAATTTTTATACATTATACAGCGGAAGTTCAGGAAATTCTGCTTTGATTTCCACAGACAATACAAACATACTTATAGATGCAGGCGTAAGTGCAACAAAGATTATAACTGCACTTAACGAAGTGGGAGTAAACCCGAAAGAAATAGACGCTATCCTTATTACCCACGAACATTCGGACCATATAGCGGGACTTGATGTTTTTTTAAAGAAGTTCAATATCCCCGTATATGCAAACAAAGAAACTCTTTCTGTACTGGAAGGAAGTATTCACAGTGTATATCCGGACAGATTCAGAGAAATCACACCTTTTGAAAGTTTTACCATAAGGGATACTCAGATTTTTCCATTTGATATATCTCACGATGCCATACATCCTATGGGATACAGTATAATGTGTGATGATACAAAGGTTTCCTTTGTGACAGATATGGGCAAAATCAACGAAACCATTCTTAAGATAATCTGCAAAAGCAAAGCGGTGCTTATTGAATCAAACTATGATGAAAAAATGCTTATGTCGGGATTTTATCCCTGGAGTTTAAAGAAACGTATTCTGGGAGATAAAGGACATCTTTCAAATGACAAAGCGGCGTGGGTAGCCACACAACTTGCAAGTTGGGGCACAGAGCATATTGCTCTGGGGCATTTAAGTGAAAATAACAATACCCCTGACATTGCTTACAGTACCGTTTATTCAATGCTCAAATCAAATTCACTTGAGAATAAAGTTACACTCACTGTTGCTCCGAGAAGTAAGATACATAAAGTATTGTAATTTTTTCCGAAAGGACTGATACATATGATGACAGTAAAAGAAATAAACTATAGCGTATACGGAAGATGCGTATGTGCCACATACGAAGGAATAGAACTTATTGCCACTCTTGAAGTAGGACCGAGAATTGTCAGTCTTAAGAACAAAACAAGTGACAATATATTCTTTAATGATGTTAATGATGTATGTGTAGGGAAAGAATATGCAGATAAGACTATCAGTGCATATGGTGAAGAAAAGGGAATATGGCATATCTACGGCGGTCACAGATTGTGGGCTTCTCCTGAAACTGCACCGAGAACACCGTATCCGGACAATGAACCTATCCGCTATTCAGTGGGAGAGAACAGTATCAGATTTATTCAACCGGTACAGAAGTGGACAAATATCGGACTTGAAATAGAAATTGTCTTTGAGGGAGAAAACACAATCGGTGTGTATCACAGACTTACAAATCTGGGTGCATGGGAAGTGGAATTTGCGCCTTGGGGATTGTCTGTACTTGACGGCGGAGGAACAGAAATTTTTCCTCTTCCCAATAATGATACAGGTTTTCTTGCAAATACATGGATATCATTGTGGTCATACTGCAGAATGAACGACAAAAGAGTAAAATGGGGAGATAAATACATTACTGTCACTCAGGACAGTGAATGTGCAAATCCTTTCAAAATGGGAATGAGAAGTTACCATGGTTGGAGTGCATACATTAAGAACAATACATTGTTTGTTAAGTATTTTAATCCATACTATGACAACGGAGTATTTCCTGACGGCGGTATGAACTTTGAAACATACACAAACAACTATTTTGTAGAAATGGAAAGTCTGGGGGAACTTAAGAAAGTTAAACCGGGCGAAACTGTTGAACACAAAGAAACATGGGAAATCTTTGACAATGTATCTATGGATGATTTCAGTGAAGAATCCATCGACAGACTTGTGGAAAAGTATATAATATAATGAGTTTGCACTAAATTGCATTATAAAAAAATAAACCGACCAACAAAATCTGATTTTTGCCGGTCGGTTTTTTGCATCTCATTTGATTATTTATGCAATAATAATACTTCCAATTCTTTCATAAAAGTTTCCACATCTTTGAATTCTCTGTATACCGATGCGAATCTCACATAGGCAACAGGATCAAGTTCTTTCAACTTGTCCATAACAAACTCACCGATTTTTGTAGAAGGGATTTCTCTGTCCATAGAGTTGAAGAGTTTGCCTTCAACACTTGAAACAATTTCTTCCATCTGTGCAAAGGTAACATCTGTCTTTTCGCAGGCACGTACAATGCCGTTGAAGAGTTTCTGTCTGTCGTAGGTTTGTCTTTTGCCGTCTTTCTTTATAATGATAACGGGTATTGATTCAATCTGTTCGTAAGTGGTGAATCTTTTTTCACACTTTAAACATTCTCTTCTTCGTCTGATAGAATTACCTTCGTCAGTAGGACGGGAATCTATTACCTTGCTTTCTGCATAATCACAATAAGGACATTTCATATAACTGTACCTCTCATATATAGATTGTAATGTCTTTCTATTACCTTCTGTATCACAAAATCAAAGGAGGTGAAAAATTAATTTACACCTCCTTTATTTATAAATTAGTCTCTTGTAAGGAATGGAGGAATAACCAAATCGTCGTCTTCTGATTCGATACCGAATGAAGGTACGCCTTCATTTGCCTTTGGCTGAGCCTTTTTGCCGTCATTAAGACCTGTAGCAACAACTGTGATAACGATTTCGTCTTCGAGTGAATCGTCAACGGATGTACCAAAGATGATATTTGCATCGTTGTCAACCAATTCGTAGATAAGATCAGATGCACTTTCAATTTCGTAAAGTGTAAGATTCTTATCACCTGCAATGTTGAATACAACGCTTTCTGCGCCGTCGATTGTTGTTTCAAGGAGAGGACTGTTGATAGCGGCTTTGATAGCAACTTCTGCTCTGTTTTCACCTGATGCTCTGCCGATACCCATATGAGCGATACCTGAATCTCTCATTACTGCACTGATGTCAGCAAAGTCAAGGTCGATATATCCCGGGCAAGTGATGAGTCCTGAAATACCCTTAACACCCTGAGAAAGAATACTGTCAGCAAGTTTGAATGCATCCTGCATAGAAGTCTTCTTGTCACATACTTCAAGAAGTTTGTCGTTGGGGATAACAACCAAAGCGTCAACACATTCTTTAAGTTTGCTGATACCTGCTTCAGCCTTTTCAAGTCTTCTTCTGCCTTCAAATTTGAAAGGCTTTGTAACAACACCAACTGTAAGTATACCCATATCCTTTGCTATTGAAGCAACGATTGGAGCAGCGCCTGTACCTGTACCGCCACCCATACCGGCAGTTACAAATACCATATCTGCGCCTTTGATTGCATTTGCTATGTCTTCTCTGCTTTCTTCAGCAGCTCTGTGACCTACTTCAGGGTTGGCACCTGCACCGAGGCCTTTAGTGAGTTTTTCACCAATCTGAATCTTTACATCGGCATTTGAACGGTTTTCGCCGAAGAGTGCCTGAGTTTCTGTATTAACAGCGATAAACTGAACACCGGTAAGATTGTCGGTAATCATTCTGTTTACGGCATTGTTTCCGCCGCCGCCTACACCAATAACGATCATATTAGCGCCTGTAATTTGTCCTTTGTTTTCTAATTCTAACACGGTTTTATCCTCCTTGTGTTTGTATATATTATAATCAACGAATAGATTATATCACATAAATTTCAAAATTTCCAGTGTTTTTTAAAAAAAAATAAAATTTGTTAAAAAAATGTTTCATTTTCGGACAATTTTTTTAACATTTACAACAATCAGCCTGTAAGAATAACCTTGTTTGTATCGGATAAATCAAACTTTCCGCCTGATTTATGACTGAGGTTTGACGGATATGCCACTTCAAGATAAGCAATTTTGTATTCAAGATTGCCTTTGCCCAATATTACTGTCATATTATTTTTGAGAATCATTGAGGCGTTGTGAAATTTATCTATGTCTATTGACGCGATTTCCTTTGGCAAATCAGTTTCCGAAAGGTATCTGATAAGTTCATATACCACATTTATACCTTCTTCATTTCCTTCGGAGGAGATGATTTCGCCGGGGGATGTGTCGCTTAATGTTATCCCCGAAAATACGGGAAAGTCTGTGGCATTTGCCAGTGGAATCACTTCAAGAATCTTTCCTGCTTTATCAATAGCAAGGGCATTTGATGCAAATTTTATATAAGCAATCTTTTTGCATTCGGATACTGTTATTTTTATTGTATCCGGAAAAATCCTTGTTACCTGAACAGTATCTATCCATGGGTTTTTCAACAGATTTTCCTTTGCTTTTTCTGTATCTGCCTTAAGGATGTTTTCTCCTGCGATAAGTTTTGACTGGAGTTTGATTGCATTTGCATCAAGAGTTTCATTGCCTTCAACCACAATGCTTTTTATATCAAAAACAAAACTGAACATAATACAACCTATCAGAGCCGCAACAAGGCATAATGTTATGAAGGTATTAGATTTTTTTGATGCTTTTTTATTTACTTTTACTTCTTCATATGTATGAGTATCCGCGTTGTTGTTTTCGTATGTACTCATAGTCTAATTTTTCCTTTCTGTTTTTGCTCCGAGGATACACAGGTTTTCGCACAACTTTTCATATCCTCGGTCTATAAAGTCTACATTGAATATATTTGTTTCTCCCCAAGCCCCCAGTGCTGCCACTGCAAGACCTGCTCCTGAACGGAGATCTTTGGCATATACATCTGTTCCTTTAAGGGTTCTTACTCCCTGAATAACGGCAAGGTCACCTTCAATCTTTATGTCTGCACCCATTTTCAGAAGTTCCGATGCATGACGGAATCTGCCTTCAAATATTGTTTCTTTTATAAGTGATGTTCCTTCTGCTGTGGATAGCATACTCATTGCGATAGACTGAGAATCTGTAGGGAAACCCGGGTAAGGGGATGTTCTTATCATATTTATGTTTTTCATTCTTTTTGGTGCACATATTTTAATGGAAGAATTGTAAATATCTGTTTTTCCGCCGCTCTCTTCTATGATAGACAAAAAAGATTCAAGATGACGGGGATTAATCTGATTTACAAGTATTTCACCGCCTGCACACATACACGCTGCAAGATATGTGGATGCCACAATTCTGTCGGGAATTATCCGATGTTCGGTGGAATGAAGAGAATCTGTTCCATCTATACGGATAATAGAACTTCCCGCACCTGAAATTTTTGCTCCCATAGAATTTAAGAAATTCTGAAGGTCTTCTATTTCAGGTTCTCTTGCGGCGTTTATAATGGTAGTTTCTCCATTGGAGATGGCAGTAAGAAGCATTATGTTTTCTGTTGCACCAACGGAAGGAAAATCCAGATGGATTTTTCCCGGATGAAGATTCTTTGAATCACAATGGAGAAATCCGTGTGCTTCATAGATATTTACTCCCAGTTTTCTGAATGCTTTTATATGCAGGTCAATTGGTCTCGGACCTAATTCACATCCTCCCGGGAAGCACACAATTGCTTCTTTTTGTCTTGAGAGAATTGCACCCAAAAATATTATTGAAGATCGCATTTTTGTCATAAGAGAGTGGGGGATAAAGTTCCCGCTGAGATTTTTTGCATTCACGATAATACTGTTTTCTTCTCTTTTTACAATACAACCAAGTTCAGAAAGAATTTCCATTGTGGTTGCTACATCAGAAAGGCAGGGACAATTGTGTATTACACATTCATCCCGACACATAACCGTTGCTGCAAGAACGGGAAGAACCGCATTTTTTGCGCCGTGAATATCTATCTCTCCGTATAACGGCTGACCGCCGGTAATATTTATATGTTCCATACAATAAATACCTCCTGAGAAAGAGTTTACCTACTGTATGATATGCCGCAAAGGATTACTTTGTCACAAATGATTTGATTTTGTTGTATATAATTTCCGTTGCTTCTGTTTTTGCCATAATAAGGGCGTTTTTTTCCATAGCGTGTCTGGTGGAGTCGGAGTATATGACATTTTGGACACACTGTGAGAGTTTTTCATATGTAAGGTCTTTTTCGAGTATTACATAAGCCGCATTGCCTTTCTCAAGAGCACGGGCATTGTATTCCTGATGATTGTTCACAACATTTGGTGAAGGGATAAGAACAGATGCTTTGCCAAGTGCAGATATTTCTGACAGGGTGATTGCTCCCGAACGGCAGATTACAAGATCTGCGGCGGAAAGTACAGTATCCATATCATCAATGTATTTTCTTATTTCAAAGTTATCTCTGTTTTGGATACTTTTCAGTGCATCTGTTACTCTTTCATAATCTCTTTCTCCCGTGGAGAGGATTATCTTTACAGACGGATCATTGCTTTTTTTGATATATTCAGTGATCGCATCATTTATCATCTTTGCACCGAGGCTTCCGCCTACGGCAACAATAAGTTTTTTGTCTTTAATTCCCATAAGTGATCTGGATTTATCTCTGTCTGCCTGAAGAATAGCGGGGCGTATTGGATTTCCGGTTACGAGAATGTCTTTGGCATTTTTCAGATACTCTCTGCTTTCTTCAAAACTTATTGCAGTGACATCGGATTTTTTGGACAGAAATCTTATAGCGGAACCGGGAAATACATTCTGTTCATGTATAAGAGTAGGAATCTTCATAAGATTTGCTGCAAATACAACCGGTGCGCAAACATAACCGCCGGTGCCGATTACTGCATCAGGTCGGAATGAAGATATAACCGACAGACATTTAAGTATGGCAGTGGTGAATTTTATTCCCGGGCGGATGTTTTTTAACTTGCTTTCTGTAGAAAAACCTTCAACATCAATATATCTGATTTTGAAACCGTCTTTTGGAATAAGTTTGCTTTCAAGTCCTTTTTTTGTTCCGATAAACAGTATTTCCGAATCCGGTTCTTTTGACAGTATATACTTGGCAATGGCAATGGCAGGATTTATGTGACCTGCAGTTCCTCCGCCTGATAAAATAATTTTCATATCATAAATCCTTTCTTAATGTGGATTTTTAAATGCTGTCGTTGGTTTTTGAATCCTTGAGATTTCTTGATACATTGAGTATAAATCCCATTCCGAGAAGTGTAAATACAAGGGCGGAACCGCCATATGAGAAAAATGGGAGAGGCATACCTGTTACAGGTATGGAACTTGTTACAACAAGGATATTTATAATTACCTGAAAAGCAATAAGGAGAATGATTCCGCTTACTGCAAGGCAGGAAAATTTGTCAGGAGCATTCATTGCGATATATAATCCGCGCTTTATGAGAAGTGCAAAGAGTAATATTACAAAACAAGCACCGATAAATCCAAGTTCTTCACATATTATAGAAAAAATAAAATCGTTATGCGGTTCGGGAATATAGAGGAACTTCTGTCTGCTTTGTCCAAGTCCCAAACCAAAAAATCCACCTGAACCAATGGCATACAGGGACTGAACAATCTGATATCCGTCACCAAGCATATCCGCTTCCGGATTCATAAAGGTTGTTATTCTTTTAAGTCTGTACGGTGATGAAACTATAAGACTTATGCCTATAGGTAATGCTACCAGAGCCGGTACAAAGAAATATCTGAGTTTTGTTCCGCCGATAATAAGAACAATTACACCCACAAATCCTACTACGATAGCACCGCTCATATGAGGTTCCAGGATGATAATACCTGCAAAAGCCACTATGAGAAGAAGAAATGGAATAAATTCTTTCACTGTTGAAATAGGCTCTTTTCTTACTGAAAGACAATGCGCCAGAAAAAGCGGCAGAGTATATTTGACTATCTCTGAAGGCTGAATGGTAAGCGGACCTACTCCCAGCCATCTTCTTGCGCCGTTTATGCTTTTACCTATTCCGGGGATAAGGACTATAAGAATCATTCCAAGACTTATAACAAGCATCAGAGGAGTCATAGCCTGGATTTTTTTGTAGTCTGTTTTTGATATCCATAGCATACCCACAACGCCTGCTGCAGCCCACATTCCCTGTCTTTCTAT
>JAZSJF010000123.1:0-3480 GCA_045534195.1 Clostridia bacterium
GATATTAAATTTACAGTAACTGTAACAAAAACTGAGGACGATGCACTTTTATTTGAATCAGACACCGAAATCAATTCAGATGTAAGGGTAAATGAAATAAAACTCCCCTATTTTCGTTTTGATACACTTGGATGTGATGAAGATGATGAGGTATTGTATCACACACATGCACTTGGTGGAAGAATAAGAAACGTTCGTTCGTATATAGAAAAAAGAAATCACACAGAGTATATGGGTGCTGATTACCACGAAATATCTCACAATATGCAATACCCAAGCGATCTGAATATGCCCTGGTTTGGCCTTCAGGCAGGAGAATATCTTATATATCTGGGTAAGCATGATGAATTTATGAGAATGACAGGTCTTACAATAGGCCGAAACCCCAGAAATACAAAGCCTTGGTTGTCTATAAATTGTTCACAGTACCCTGCGGTTGTAAAAGGTGAAAAAATCCATTATATCGGCGGTATACTAAAGATATTTAAAGGCGACTGGCGTGATGGAGCCAAGTATTATAAAGCATGGAGTGAAAAAACCTGGTATAAACCGGTTAAACAAATTGACTGGGTAAAAGATATGCACGGTTGGCAGAGAATAATCCTCAAGCATCAGTACGGAGAGATATTCTTCAAATATTCTGATTTGCCAAAAATATATAAAGACGGTGCGAAATACGGAATTCATACTATTCTTGTATTCGGTTGGTGGAAAGGTTGCTTTGACAATAATTATCCTGAATTTGAATTTGACGATGAACTTGGAGGAGAAGAAGAATTCAGAAAAGCAATCAAAGAAGTGCAGGATATGGGCGGAAGAATCCTCCTCTATACCAATGGCAATCTTATAGATATAAAGACTGATTACTATAAGAATCTTGGTCACAGACTTGCGGCGAAGGATATCGATGGAAATGAATACAGAGAGCATTACAGAAAAGTGAATATCGATGCTATTCTTGATATTCTGCCTGATGACAAAGCCCTTGGTACAGAATGGGTGTGCGACAGATATACAACAGCCTGCCATTATACCCACGGATACGGTGTGGGAAACGAATACCAAAAAGGTTCATTCCCTGATGTATTCCGTCACACATTCCCTGAATGTATAATCAGTAACAGACTTATCCATGATGAAAAAGAAGGATACAAAAAGCATCTGAACTATGCTTTCGTTCACGGGCTTATATTTGATATTGCACCAAACAGATGCAGATATATAACAATGGATGGATATCCTGAATACAGCAAACATATAAAAATGCTTGTTGACCTTAAGGAAAAATACATAGAGTTCTTCCGTGACGGTAAATTTGAATCAGCATTTGACATAAACAGATGGGATGAAGTTTACTCAGCAAATTATGTATATAACGGCAAAAAAATAACCGCTATCTGTAATAACGAAGACGAAGAAGTAACAGTAGATGTGTACGGAACAAAAGTTACATTAAAAAGCGAAGAAGTACGCATCATAGAATGGTAATATATACAAATATATAGTTGACATTTATATAGTTATAACATATACTCTTTTTATAATAAACAACAAGGAGATATATGTATGGACAATATAGATATAATAAAAAATCTCGAGGTTCCTAATAAGACAATAGATGTGGTAATAGACACAGATGCATACAACGAAGTAGATGATCAGTTCGCTATAGCATATCTTCTCAAATCAAAAGAGAAATTAAACACAAAAGCGATATATGCCGCACCTTTTCATAATAAATGGAACATTAATCACCCGTCTACGGGACCAAAAGACGGAATGGAACAAAGTTATGACGAAATCCTTAAACTTCTTGATTTAATGGACGAAAAAATGGATGTATACAAGGGTTCAGAATCATTTTTAACAGATGAAAAAACTCCTGTTATATCCGATGCGGCAAATGACCTTGCTAAAAGATGTGAGCAATATTCGCCTGAAAATCCGTTGTATGTAGTTGCTATCGGTGCAATAACAAACGTGGCATCTGCTATCCTTCTCAATCCAAAAATGATTGAAAACACTGTCATTGTGTGGCTTGGCGGTCATGCTTTGCATTTTGAACATACAAAAGAATTTAATATGATTCAGGATGTAGCGGCGGCAAGAATAGTAATGGGATGCGGAGTGCCATTTGTACAACTTCCTTGCGAAGGTGTTGTATCTTCATTTACCATATCAAAACCTGAATTGGAATACTGGTTTAAGGGTAAAAACAAACTCTGTGATTATCTTTGTGAAAATGCCATAGAAACTGCAGAAGCGTATGCAAAAGGTAAACCTTGGACAAGATGTATATGGGATGTGACTGCAGTTGGCTGGTTACTTAATGATAACAGAAGATTTATGAGTTCAAGACTTATTCCCTCACCTATCCCTTCTTATGACGGTAAATACACTCACAACCCAAGCGGTCATCTGATTAATTATATATATCGCATAAAAAGAGATGAACTTATGGAAGATATGATTAATAAACTTACAAAATAATTTAAAAAAGCGACTGTTTAACAGTCGCTTTTGAATTATATTTCTTCCAGAAATCTGTCTACCACAAGTTGACGGAACTTCGGTGAAAGACTGGCAAAATATGCAGTAAATCCTGTTACCCTTACAACAAGATCAGGATGTAAATCCGGATTTTTGTTAGCCTCAAGGATTCTTTCTTTATCAATAATGTTGATATTTATGAGTGTACCACCCTGCATAAAATGTGATTCTATAAGAGAAAGCACAGTTTCAACGCCCTGCTCATCACATTTAAGCATAGGATCGAACTCAAGTTGAAGCGGAGCAGTATTTCCCCATCCGCACTGCACAGATGCAATTCCGTTTGACTGAGAAGTAACAGCACCGTCATTTCTGAAATGCGGATTCGGATTTGCACCGTGAGAAATAGGCTCTCCCGAACGTCTTCCGTTAGGAGTTGCACCCACCTTTGAACCGTATTCAATAGTTCTTGACCAGGAGAACCATCCGGGAATAAGTTGTCTTCCTTCAGGCATCTTCTGAGCCTTTACTGATGAAACCCATACATCAGTAAGTTTCTTTGCCCACCGGTCAGAAACTGTATTTCCCTGACAATATTTTGGTGCGGTATTCATAATAAGTCTTATTCTTTCATCAGAGAAATCATTCTCAAGTGCAACATAAAGTTCATCCCATGAAATAACTTTTTCATTTTCTATTCTGGATTCAATTGCACCGAATGAATCAGCCACAACTGCAAGGCCTGCACCGTCTATACCAACAGTGTAAAGTTCTGCACACTGAGATATATCTTCGCCTCTTTCAAGAGTATTTTTCATCATAAGATTCATTATAAGTTCAGGTGTTACCTGCCATGCATTGTCAATATGATGGTTTATACCATCGGCTGTAACTTCAATTGCTTTCTTAAGATGCACTTTGAAGATTTCAAAAAGCCTTTCTATGCTCTTTTCGCCTTCTACCTTCATATCCTTCAACGCTTCTTCAAGA
>JAZSJF010000376.1:0-2032 GCA_045534195.1 Clostridia bacterium
GGCGATGGCTCAACTCCTGGTGATGTTTCAACCCCTGGTGATGGTTCAACTCCTGATGACGGCTCAACTCCGGGTGACGGCACAACTCCGGGTGACGGCACAGAAACTGATACAACACCGGCAACAGAATCATATGTTATAAGTGCTTCATCAACATATGTATATATTTATGACGGCAGTGCTAATTCACAAAACAGATTGAAATTTGTGAATACTCAATCGGTACAGTCAGTTGTTGCTCATGGTGTTGATTATGCATCGAAGGTATATATGTACAGACTTTCCGGCGGATACATCAGATGTATTGTTGTATACAAGAATGTTGACTTTATCAACTGATAGTTTTCGGAATTATGAAGAGGAATAAATATTCCTGTTGCAAAAATGATTAAGTATACTGTCTGAATAGGCAGTATACTATCATGATTTAACATTGAGAAGGAAATATTGCAAATGCGATGCAATATTTCCTTTTTTTATTTGAATTTTATAATATTTGTTAGCGCTGTTTGTGTGCAAAACTTATTTTTGTGCACAATTTACAAAGAAAAATACAAAGATGAAAATAATTCTTTGCAAATTCTATAAATATATAGAAAAAATTTAGATTGATGTAGAAAAAATATAGTGAAATTTTGTTACTTTTGCATTATAATTATGAAAGGATATTGTGTGTATTTGTCAAAAAATATTCTTTTTTGAAATTTTCACACTCACATTTTATTTTTACTTACAAAGGGAGGATTAATTGTGAAAAGAGTATTGACTGTATTCTTAACTGTTATCTTCATAATCTCGTCATTGTCAGTCCCTGTATTTGCGGGAGAGCCTGATTTTGTAAAGGTTGAGGAAAATATCCAAGAACTTCCGGACGGAGCCTTGGACAATCCCAATGAAGATAAGACCCCGAGTATCCCAAAAGTGGATATTGAAATTGAAATAGGCGATGAGCCTGAAAGTGATGATTCTTCAAATGAAGATAAAGATGATTCTTCAACCGAAGATAAAGATGATTCTTCAATTGATGAATTTGATGAAGAGGCGATTGAATTGTTTGCATTGGAAGATGATTATTTCGATGCAGAACCTTTCAATGCAAGACCAAAAGTTTATTCAGAGAATTTCGAAAACGGCTTCAATACCGTTACTCCGGGTGTGGATCTGGAAGTCTATGGTGATATTTCCCTCACTGCAGATGTATCTGTTATCAAGGCAGACCAGGCTAAATACGGAGACGGTGAAGGTGAAGTAGGCATTGAATCATCTGATAATGGTTCTGTTCTTATGTGGACCAATCATGAGGGTGTACCCGGTGAGGATGCTAAACAGAATGTTCTCAAATTCTTCAATGTGTTCAACGAAGATGGTTTGACACATGCTGACAAAGATGATGCATATGCAGTGAGATTTAAACTGTTTATTCCTTGTGTTGATGGCTATACACGTAATAAGGCGCAGATTACCCTTGGTACATATTCATCATATCTATACAAAGCAGACGGAACATATCCTTCAGAAAAACCTACTGCTTTTTCTGACAATGCTAAACAGAGTTGGACATTTGTTGTACCAACAGGCAGATGGGTAGATGTATACTGGGATGGTTCTGAACGAGATGCAGCCGGTAATATCACATCAAATGATACTTTGACACCGGGCAATCTTATTGTTAACCATATTGGTATTTCTTCAAAGATGGCTCTTACTACAATGTATATTGATGACTTTGAAGTTGCCAGAATGGAGAGACTTCCGATTGTTGCAGATGACAAACCATACACAGTTGATGAATCTGATATGCAGCCTTTTGAATCTTCTAATTATGAAAAAACAGGTGTTGAGACAGTTGATGATTCTGAACTCGGTCAGGTGCTCAAAATTGCTCCTAATGGTTCTCTCAAATATTCTGTCAATAATTTTGCCGACAGATTCCTTGCAGAAAAAGGCTCTGTATACAAAATCAACTTCAAGACAAAGACTCCCGATATTCTTAAGTTTGAAGGTGTGAGTGCATATATTAACAGAAGTGTGC
>JAZSJF010000306.1:0-2804 GCA_045534195.1 Clostridia bacterium
GACAGAGTATTTCTCTTACACACCTTGCTCCCTTTATAGATGTAAGCCGTAAAAAAATCACAAAAGAAGTAGAAGCGGAAATTGCCGCAATGAGTGCAGACACAAGTGAAGAAGTAGTTGCTGAAGTTGTAGAAAAGTGCCTGAAAGATGAAATCAAAAAAGGTTGTCAGATGATTCAGTATCAGGTAGTTACTCTTATGACTACCAACGGACAGGCTCCTTTTGTTACAGTATTTATGTATCTCGGAGAAGCAAAGGACGAAAGAACAAAGAAAGACCTTGCTCTCATTATTGAAGAAATGCTCAAACAGAGAATTATCGGTGTGAAGAATGAATCCGGTGTATGGATCACACCTGCATTCCCTAAACTTATCTATGTTCTTGAAGAACAGAACATTCACGAAAATTCAGAGTATTTCTATCTTACAGAACTTTCTGCTAAATGTACTGCAAAGAGAATGGTTCCTGACTATATCTCAGAAAAAATGATGCTCAAACTTAAAGTGGACAAAAACGGAGACGGACACTGCTATACCTGTATGGGTTGCCGTTCATTCCTTACTCCTTATGTTGATCCTGAAACAAATGAGCCTAAGTACTACGGAAGATTCAATCAGGGTGTTGTTACAATCAACCTTGTTGATGTTGCTTTGTCATCAGGCGGAGATATGGAAAAGTTCTGGCAGATATTTGACGAAAGACTTGACATCTGTTATCGTGCGCTTCTTTGCCGTCACAACAGACTCAAAGGCACATATTCTGATGCCGCGCCTATACTCTGGCAATACGGCGCTCTTGCAAGACTCAAAAAAGGCGAAACTATTGATAAACTTCTTTATGGCGGATATTCAACTATTTCCCTTGGTTATGCAGGTCTTTATGAATATGTGCAATATGTGACAGGCAAATCCCATACAGACAAGGAAGCAACACCGTTTGCTCTTGAAGTTATGGAATACCTTAACAAGGCTACAAAGAAATGGAAAGAAAAACACAATATCGACTTCTCACTCTACGGCACACCGCTTGAATCAACCACATATAAGTTCTCAAAGTGCTTACAGAAGAGATTTGGTATCATTGAAGGTGTAACTGACAAAAACTACATTACAAACAGTTATCATGTACATGTAACCGAAGAAATAGACGCTTTTGAAAAACTCGCATTCGAGTCCAAATTCCAGCAACTTTCACCGGGCGGTGCCATAAGTTATGTGGAAGTACCTAATATGCAGAACAATATTCCTGCGGTTATCAGTGTAATGAAGTTTATCTATGACAACATTATGTATGCAGAACTCAACACAAAATCCGACTACTGTCAGGAATGCGGCTTCGACGGTGAAATCGTTATTGAAACAGACGAAGACGGTAAACTCATCTGGAAATGCCCTAACTGCGGAAACACTGACCAGACAAAGATGAATGTTGCAAGAAGAACCTGCGGATATATCGGTACACAGTACTGGAATCAGGGCAGAACACAGGAAATCAAGGAAAGAGTATTACATCTGTAATAGGTAAGATACAATGAATTATGCAGCAATAAAGAAATGTGATATTGCAAACGGCACAGGAGTGAGAACATCACTCTTTGTGTCCGGTTGCCGTCATCATTGCAAGGGATGCTTTCAACCGGAAACATGGGATTTCGATTTTGGAAATGAATTTACATCAGAAATCGAGGATGACATCATAGAGTCTTTGGAGCCGGATTATATTGAAGGGCTTACACTTCTTGGCGGAGAACCCTTCGAGCCGGAAAATCAGAGAGTGCTTGTAAAGTTCTTAAAGCGTGTGAGAGAAATATATCCTGATAAATCCATATGGTGTTATTCGGGATATCTTCTTGATGAAGAACTCCTGAAGGATTCTAAAGCCAGATGCGAAGTTACCGATGAGATGCTTTCGTATATAGATGTTCTCGTAGACGGTGAGTTTGTACTGGAAAAAAAGAATATTATGCTTAAGTTCCGCGGCTCAGAAAATCAGCGTATCATCAATGTAAAAAAATCTCTTGAAACAGGGGAAATCGTTCTTTGGGATGTATAAGGAGAATTACTATGAAAATTGAGATAAAAAAACTTAAGGAAAATGCACAGATTCCAACCCGCGGTTCAGAAAAAGCCGCAGGATATGACCTGTATGCATGTATAGACGAGGAAAGTGTGACAATACCTGCACATTCCACTGTCAAAATCGGCACAGGACTTGCTGTTGCCGTTCCTGACGGATACTTTGGTGCAATATTTGCAAGAAGCGGTCTGGCGGCAAAACAGGGCTTAAGACCTGCCAACTGTGTTGGGGTTGCTGATTCCGATTACAGAGGAGAGTATATTGTTGCTCTTCACAATGATACCGATGAGGACAAGGTGATTGCAAAGAATGAAAGAATCGCACAACTTGTGATTATGCCGTATCTTTCTGTTGAGTTTGAAGAAGTAGACGCTCTTGATGAAACAGAAAGAGGAGCAGGCGGATTTGGAAGTACAGGTAAATAAAAAGCTAAGGGAATGTAAAAAAACTCCAGATCGCAAAAAGGCATAGATTATACATAAGTCAAAAACCTGAATGCACAATAAAACTTACAAATTACTCATTATGTAGGAAATATTACATTTTTATGTAATATTTCCTTATTTTTGTGCCTTTTTGCTACAAACAAACTTCGCCTCTCGGTGTATCGCATACACCTTCGGGTAACCCGAAACCAAAGGTTTCGGCTCAGTTTTTCCGTTCTGAAGTCTTTTTCCTATCCCCTTAATTCAACAACAGGAACTGTAAAAAATTATTTTTTACAGTTC